>JBMSWW010000018.1:0-15344 GCA_049425065.1 Chitinophagaceae bacterium | reverse complement strand
AAAAAGGCGGGAAGAAGAACAAAACGTTATCAATGAGGAAACTGCGAGGAAAATCAAATTAATGGAATCAATCAGAATAGGTGTTTATAATCAAGATAAGGACGTCGACTCTTTTAAATATTATTTCGATTCTTTAAAGGGTGAAATTAAAATAAGTGAACCATCCGAAATCCTGGCTATTCGCAGAAAAAATCATTTTAACTTACATGGAGGCGGGGAATCCGATTTCTTCAATCTTTTGGGGCTGTATTTTACCGAAAGAAAAATTATATACATCTATTTCGAATCATTAAGTGAACCCAAGCACACTATTTGCCAGTATCATAGTGGACTTGATCAAATCAAATATTTTCTAAATAATGAATACCCAAAAGGAAGTGGGAAAGACCATTCCTCAGTAATTGCATCTATTAAAATTATTCATGAATTTATTGAAAACTGTATCGATGTTAGAATTAAAAAGAAGAAAGATTTAGAGCAAATGTTAGAGGCTGAAAGAGTAAATAAATTAAATAACAGGAGAACTGCTATAATAACAGAATTAGACAGAGACTCAAATGGGGAGGTTGATTTAATTGATGCGGAAGACTTCAATAAGCTCCTAACTGCTAATCAAAAATATATTATTCAAATTGATCGAACTTACATTCAAAAATTTGTAAAAATCTCAATTTATTTAAAGACGAAAAGGACTAACATTCAAAAGTTATTTAAAAATATATCAAAATCAAAAGATGACGATGAACTTACTTTGATGACTAAACTACTTAAGAATCAAATACATTTTTATGATTTGTTAGTATTTCATTCTATCAATATGATTACTTCATTAATGGAAAGCGACCTGATTACATTTTATGAAATTTATGAGTGCTTTGATCAATTTAGAATTTTCAATTCAAACTGGGAGAATGAGGTTTCACAAAAGCTGACCGATATAAATCAAAGTATGAGTGATTTAATGTATTCAATTTATCACATGGAAAATAAAATAGTGAAATCGATCAACAATTTAACATATGCGACTAAAGAATCTTTTAATCAACTCAGAATCTCTGTTGATCGGCAATTAAATAATATTGATTCGTCAATAAAATTCAATAATCTGATAAGTACTATTCAAGCATACGAGATGTATAAAATCTAAGAAGAAAGTTACCAATTTTGCAGCCTTTTACTGATGAGATCATAAGAAAAAAACATCCTTAATTATATGATTTTCTTCGCTGCAGCTCCATCGATCCGACTTGAACCAACGACTATGTAAATTTATTTCTCAAAATAATAAAACTGATCAAAAACTAAAAAGTGATGTCAAATCTGAATTAAATTCATTAATGCTAATCGTAGTAAACCCTACTATATTATTTTTGAAAATAATATGTCGATCTAAAAATTCAAGATAGCTTCTAAATCACCCTTAATATGGTTAGAACCAGCGGTAGTAAACCCTACTATATTACATTGCTGTATAGCCGCCATCTACAGAAATGGTAGCACCAGTTACATAAGAAGCATCATCAGAGGCTAACCATAAATGTGCTTTGGCCACTTCATTAGCCTGAGCAAATCTTCCCAAAATACTGAGTTTTTTTGAGTAGACTACAGGATCAAATCCAAACTGCTCTAAGGCCCCTCTCAACATAGGAGTATCAATAGCGCCTGGAGCTACCGTGTTAATGCGTAATTGATGAGGCGAATAATCCATAGCAGCACTTTTAGTTAGGCCAATCACTGCATGTTTAGCAGCAATGTAAGCGGGTGTGCCGGGTTGTGGTCTTATCCCACTAACAGATGATACATTAATGATAGAGCCCCCTTCTCCTTGTGCCATCATTTGTCTGATCTCATATTTTAAACAAAGTGCAACACCTTTTAGATCGATAGACATTAGTCGGTCCCAATAAGCTTCATCGAAATCGGCCAAGGGTTTATCGTCAGGAGTTATTGCAGCATTGTTAAGGGCAATATCCAAACGTCCATAGGTGTCTACTGTAAACTTTATCATGTGTTGAACTTCGTCAGATTTAGACACATCTATTTTGACAAAAGAGGCTTGGCCTCCGGCTTTTCTTATTCTCTCCACTTGAGCTTTCCCTTTCTCTTCATTGTAATCGGCAATAACCACATTTGCTCCTTCCTGAGCAAAAAGCTCGGCAGTAGCTGCACCCATTCCCATGGCGCCCCCTGTAATGATAGCTACTTTGTTTGCTAACTTTTTCATGCTGTTTTTTTATGATGAACGATCTGTTTGTATTTTATTCATCATAAAATTAGAAAATCAAGGATCGACCCTGGCTTAATCGTAGCTGATAGAAATCATGTTGCCCATTAATTTGGACATGATTTAGTGACCAATATGCCCTCGGCAGAAATTATTCTCTATTCTTTTACTTTGAAGAAACAGGCTTAAGTCCCATATTATAGAGTACAAAACTCCAGAGATCTGCCGCCTCTTCAATTTGCTTGGCGGTAGGCTTTCCGGCCCCATGCCCTGCTTTTGTTTCAATACGGATAAGTACTGGTGACTTGCCACGATGTGCTTCTTGTAAACGTGCCGCAAACTTGAAGGAGTGGGCAGGCACCACGCGATCATCATGATCCGCCGTGGTGACCATTGTAGCGGGATAGGAAACGCCATTTCTTAGGTTATGTAATGGCGAGTATTTAAGTAAATATTTGAATTGCTCCGGATTATCACTACGTCCATATTCCACTGCCCAAGCCCAGCCAATGGTAAATAAGTGATAGCGCAACATATCCATTACACCTACCGCAGGTATGGCTACTTGAAAAAGATCTGGACGCTGCGCCATACAAGCACCCACTAAAAGCCCGCCATTGGAGCCACCACGTATAGCTAATAATTCTTTGCGCGTGTATTTATTTTGAATCAAATATTCTGCAGCACCGATAAAATCATCAAATACATTTTGTTTCCTAGCTAGCATACCTGCCTTATGCCATGCTTCACCATACTCACTGCCTCCTCGTAAATTTACCACTACATAGAGACCACCCTGCTCCATCCAATAAGCATTGGAAATGCTAAATCCGGGAGTTTGAGCAATATTAAAGCCCCCATAACCATAGAGTAACACGGGATTGTTACCATCTAGTTTAAATCCCTTTTTTCCAGTAATAAACATAGGCACCTTGGTGCCATCCTTACTAGTGAAAAACACCTGCTTAGTTTCATAAGCATCACTTTCAAAAGCCGTTTCTGTTTTTCTGAATAATTCAGATTGACCAGTTTCAATATTGTAAGTGAAAATTGTAGAGGGATAAGTATACGAAGCAAACGTATAAAAAAGTGTTTTGTCTTCTTTCTTGCCGCTAAACCCTGAGGTGGTTCCAATACCAGGAAGCTTGATTTCTCTTACTAGCTTGCCATAAAAGGTGTATTGATACACACGCGTAGAGGCATCATTCAAATAAGAGCAAAACAAATATCCACCACCAGTTCCCACACCTTGCAACACATCTTTTTTCTCAGGGATAATAGTTTTCCAATTTTTGCTAGCAGGATTGCTTGGATCCACTAGGACGATTTTGAAATTAGGGGCGTCTTGGTTGGTCTTAATCAATAATTGATCGCCCACATTGTCAATTACATCGGGGTCTGTTGAAAAGCCATCAATCAATATTGAAAATGAAGACTGTTTAGATGCCAAGTTTTTTACCCAAAGTGAATTTCCACTGGTTCCTTCAGTTTGAGATATCACTAAAAAATGCCCATCATCTGTTACACTACCCCCTACATTACGTAAAGGATTTGCATTGTCTTCATAGACTAATTGGTCTTCTGTTTGTTTTGTGCCTATGCGATGGAAATAGACTTTATGAAATTGATTTTGTTTAGATAATTTAGTAGAGGCATCAGGCACCGGATATCTACTATAATAAAATCCCTCATCGCCTAACCAAGAGATGCCACTGAATTTGATCCATTTAATGGTATCATCAATATTGCGATCTGTACTAAGATCCCGAATAACAGCTTCTTGCCAATCACTACCACTCCGCGCAATCATATACACAAGGTATCGAGCCTTCTTGGAAAAAGATTGTCCGCCTAAGGCAATAGTGCCATCCGTAGAGAATCTATTAGGATCGATGAAAACTTCCGGAGTGCCTGCTAACCCATTTTGTCTATATAAAATACTTTGATTTTGAAGTCCATCATTTTTGAAAAAGTAATAATAATCCCCTTCTTTTCGAGGAGAACCAATTTTGGGATAATTCCACAATAGTGCCAATCGCTCTTTTACAGCATTTCGAAAAGGGATAGCAGATAAATATGTATTGGTCACTTGATTTTGAGCAAGTACCCACTGATGCGTCTCTTCACTATTATCATCTTCTAACCAGCGATAGGGATCCGCAATAGTTGTTCCATGATAGTTTTCTTTCACATCGGACTTTCGAGAAATAGGATAATTCATTTGTGCTTGTGAAATTTGACTAACTAGTAATAGAGATAAAAAGATGACACTGCGCATAACTATAAATTTGATAAGTTGTTGTTGACAAAAAGTAAATTTTTAATACCAATCGCCTAAAGTAAACATCATAGGCTTTCGGAAGAACCTAAGCATCCAAAGTAACACAATAAGTCCAACAATGGACCATATCCCTCCATACATGGTAGACTCAAAGGCGTTGCCACCCATCAACTTTTCTATCTGAGGCATGGCACTATCACAAACTTTCTAGCATTCACTTTTTAATTTAGTTACCTAATCTCATCTTCTCAGGATCCCAGCGAATAATCTTTTTCTGGAAGTAACTTTCATTGCAAGCCAGACTGGCTGCAGCGGCTCGAAAACCAAATTTCACGTCTTCTACAGTGGGCTTCCCAGTACGAACACTTTCGAAAAAGTTAATAAAATGATCTCTACTATCACTATACCCAGCGGGGGCCGCGTATTGAATAGCTTTGGCATTTTGTACTTTTTTATCTGCTTCGGTATACTTCCGATTATAGGCTTCTAATAACTCCTGTTGCATTTGTTTGGGATAAGTATCCAAGGTATCCCAACCTCCTATGCCAGGCGCAACAGGCATCTTGCTATGTCGAATAGTGAAGTCGTTCCAACCAAATTCCAATACGCCTTCGCTTCCAATATACTTGGTAGTCATTTTATCATTCTCACCGCTTATGAAATTAGCTCGCAACATTAATTCAAAACTGGGATGAGTAGAAGTGGCTGGGTAATGTAAAATAGCGGTCATTACATCGGGAACATTTCTTCCGTCTTTCCAAAACACTAAATCGCCCATTGATGAAATAGCTGTAGGGCCGTTGCTATCCAAAATAAAATGAAGTCCACTTAATAAATGAACAAACAAGTCACCAGCCATTCCTGTACCATACTCTTTATAATTGCGCCACCAGAAAAACTTTTTAGCATCATAAGGCGTTTTTGGATTTTTTACAAATCGCTTCCATTCCACCGTTGTTTCACTAGCATCGGTAGGCATGGTATATTGCCAAGCTCCTAACACACTTTGACGATCGAACGTAGCTTCCACACAATTCAATTGCCCAATTTCACCCGCTTTAATAAACTCTTTGGCTTTAGCATAGGCAATACTACTCACACGCTGACTACCCACTTGTAAAATCGCTTTTGTTTGCTGCTGAACACGAATCATGGGATGGCCTTCGCTGAGCTGATGCACCATTGGCTTTTCGCAATACACCGCCTTGCCTTTTTGCATCGCTGCTATAGAAATAGTACTATGCCAGTTATCGCTGGTACAAACAATTACTGCGTCAATATCTTTTCTATTGAGAATGTCTTGATAATCGGTAGTGGTAAAAAGTGACGCGCCCCAAATCTCCTTAGCTCTTGCTAAACGTCCATGATAAAGATCGCAACAAGCCACTAATTCTACTCCGGGGATAGTGAGCATGGTCTGCACATTTCGAAATCCAATAATACCCATTCCGATTACTCCTACGCGGATTGTATCGTTACTGGAAATTTTATGCTGTAATTGAATAGTTCGCTTTTCGAGTTGCTCCTGGGCAGCTAGGCCAGTGAGTGAGGACGCTGTCAATACACTAACCGTACTTCCAACTTGCTTGATAAACTTTCTGCGCGAAGAAGACATAGTATTAATTTTTAGGAATGTGCTTATAAAAATATTGCTGATTGTAAATAAGGTCAGCCCTATTATCATACCAGTTCGTTTCATGCTCTATCGCAAAAACGCCGCGGAATTTTTGACGATGCAGCTCTCGTAATACGGCAGGAATATCAGATAGTCCCTCCCCAAAGCGAATATCCTCTTTGGTCTTACCATCCACATCTTTCACATGTAGGGAGAATACATGTCCCTCTAATTTTTGCAAACATTCAGCAGGACGTAGCCCTTCGCGCACCCAATGTCCTATGTCTGCACAAGCCCCCAAATTAGGACGGTTTTTTACAGCCACCAGCACGCTATCAGGATGCCAGTATAATGAAGGCTGCGGATGATTATGAATAGCTACTTTGATTTTATACTTCCCTGCGAGTTCATTAACTAAATCCAAATGTTCTTTGTTGGGTTCGGCGGTTAACAAGGGGATATTCATTTTTTCAGCAAATTGAAAATAAGGTTCCCACTCCGTGCTCTTTTCACAAACAACCACCCCGAAGGAAGTGAGTGTAACGCCATGTTTGCGTATTAAATCTTGCATAAAGACTATACGTTCTTCAGATAATCCGGGACCAATCCCTTCATTAGAATTATCTGCTATACGTTGACCGGGATAAATTTCCATTCTTTTCAAGCCTGCACTATCAGCCCTTTCCAACGCTTTGTCAAAGGGGCTCTTATGATACGTCCACATTTGTACTCCGAGTTTCCAGGAGGGTTCTTGTGCCAGTAGCAACGAGAATGATAAAACGGTAATGAGCAACAATAGTAACTGTCGCATTCGTGTACTCATAAGATTAAATTATAATTGAATTTAAAAATAATTCGCAAGTCAAAATCACTTTATAGAGACTACATAAGAGTTTTATTTTTCTTCAATTTTTCAGGAAGACATTGTAAAATTTCTATTTTCAATGCGTCCAGCATTTTCCGTTTTAGATAGGCCCGGCGAACGACCATACTTACCTCTCTCACCGGGGCAGGTTGTCTAAATTTCTTCACTTGACCTTTTTGCTTAGAAGAAAACCCTCCAAGGGCCAGTTCGGGTAAAACGGTAATGCCATCATAAAGATCTACCATACGGCGGAGCGTTTCAAAACTACCTGCTTCATACTCAAAACTTGAAGCCTGATGACTCTTCTTTTTCAATTCACAGAGATTGGCAATCTGGGAACGGAAACAATGTCCCTCTTCTAATAACCATAATTTATTGGGGTCGATATCACCAGGCAACACATAGTTTTTTTGAAAGACACTATTCTTTTTTGAAACATAAGCCACCATCTCCTCATAAAACAAAGGTTCTTCCTGCACCGTGTTGTCCTGCAAAGGGGTAACTAAGATTCCCGCATCGATGTTACCCTCTTTTACTTTTTGCACCAATTGGTTGGTGTTCAATTCCGTCACCTGCAACTTTACCAACGGGAACTTTTTAATAAAAGAGTTGATAAAAAGCGGTAGCAGATAGGGTGCCAGCGTAGGGATGATCCCTACGCGTAAAATTCCGCTTACTTCGTCTTTCTTATGATGCGTGATCTCCAACAATAAATCTCGCTCCGCAATGATTTTTCGAGCTTGTTCAATAATAGCCAACCCTTGTTCTGTTGGCAACACAGGCTGTTTGCTACGATCAAATATTTTCAAACCCAGTTCCTCTTCCAGTTTGTGTAACTGCATGCTGAGCGTGGGCTGGGTAATAAAGCAGGCCTTGGCAGCCTGCGCAAAATGCCGATGCTGATCTACCGCCAGAATATATTCCAATTGGGTAAGTGTCAATATTGATAGATTTTATCTATCGAATATAAATATAATTGATTAGATTTATTATATAAGTATGTCGACCTTTGCAAAAATTACATTTTTATGGGACAGCAATCTAACGACATCAGCCAATGTCCTTTTCATAACGGAACTATGAAAAGCACTGCTGGCAGTGGCACCGGCAATCGCGACTGGTGGCCAAATCAACTAAAACTTAACATACTGCGTCAGCACTCCAACCTGTCTAACCCGATGGGTCAGGATTTTGACTATGCTAAAGAATTTAAATCGCTTGATTTTGATGCACTGAAAAAGGACCTTACCAACCTGATGACTGACTCTCAGGACTGGTGGCCTGCAGACTTTGGCCACTACGGACCTTTCTTTATCCGAATGGCATGGCATGCGGCAGGTACTTATCGTACGGCAGATGGTAGAGGTGGTGGTGGTATGGGTCAGCAGCGTTTTGCCCCTCTTAACAGCTGGCCTGACAATACCAACTTGGATAAAGCCAGAAGATTATTATGGCCCATCAAGCAGAAATACGGAAAGAAAATCTCTTGGGCCGACCTCATGATCCTCGCTGGCAACGTGGCGCTGGAATCAATGGGCTTTAAAACTTTTGGTTTTGCGGGTGGAAGAGCGGACGTGTGGGAGCCACAAGAAGATGTGTATTGGGGAAATGAGAAAAAATGGTTAGATGATAATCGTTATTCAGGTGACAGAAATTTGGAGAACCCGTTAGCAGCGGTACAAATGGGCTTGATCTATGTAAACCCGGAAGGACCTAATGGCAATCCAGATCCAATTGCTGCTGCAAAAGATATTCGAGAGACTTTCGCAAGAATGGCTATGAACGACGAAGAGACGGTAGCGCTTGTTGCCGGAGGGCACACTTTTGGTAAAGCACATGGCGCAGGGGATGCTGCTTTGTTAGGTCCTGAGCCAGAGGGTGCTTCTATCGAAGAACAAGGTTTTGGCTGGACCAGCAAATACAATTCAGGAAAAGCAGGCGATACTATCACCAGTGGACTAGAAGTTACCTGGACTACTACCCCCACTAAATGGAGTAATAATTTCTTTGAGAATTTATTTAACTACGAGTGGGAATTAACTAAGAGTCCAGCTGGTGCACATCAATGGGTAGCAAAAAATACAGGTGCTACCATTCCTGATGCGTTCGATAGCAATAAAAAGCATTTGCCGACTATGCTTACTACGGATCTTTCGCTGCGTTTTGATCCTGCTTATGAAAAAATCTCCAGAAGATTCTTAGAAAATCCTGATCAATTTGCTGATGCATTTGCCAGAGCTTGGTTCAAGTTAACGCATCGCGATATGGGGCCTGTAAATCGTTACTTGGGTAAAGAAGTTCCTGCAGAAGTATTAATCTGGCAAGATCCTATTCCTGCGTTAAATCATCCGTTGGTTGATGAGAATGATATTGCAAGTCTTAAAAATAAATTACTGAATGCAGGTCTTTCGGTAACTGAATTGGTTTCTACTGCTTGGGCTTCTGCTTCCACTTTCCGTGGATCAGACAAGCGCGGAGGCGCCAATGGAGCCAGAATTCGTTTAGCTCCTCAGAAATACTGGGCTGTGAATAACCCAACCCAACTTTCTAAGGTGTTAGACACTCTGGAAAACATGCAGAAAGAATTCAATGAGTCTGCTGCTAATGGAAAGAAAATCTCCTTGGCCGACCTTATTGTACTAGGAGGATGTGCAGCCGTAGAGAAAGCTGCTAAAGAGGCAGGCTTCGCTGTGAAAGTTCCTTTCACGCCTGGAAGAATGGACGCATCTGAAGTTCAAACTGATGTAGAGTCTTTCTCCGTGTTGGAACCTCAAGCTGACGGATTCAGAAACTATCTAAAAAACAAATACACCGTAAGTACAGAAGAATTATTAGTGGACAAAGCTCAACTTCTCAACCTCACCGCCCCAGAAATGACAGTATTGATAGGTGGCATGAGAGTCTTAGGAGCTAACTATGATAACTCCAAGCATGGAGTATTCACCAATAAACCTGGTGTTTTAAGTAATGATTTCTTTGTGAATCTGCTTGATATGAACACTGTTTGGAAAGCCGCTGACGAAAAGAAAGAAATTTTCGAAGGCAGTGACAGAAACACTAACAGTGTTAAGTGGACAGCTACAAGAGCAGATTTAATTTTTGGATCTAACTCTGAATTAAGAGCCCTTGCAGAGGTATATGCAGAGAACGATTCAAAAGAAAAATTCGTTCATGATTTTATCAATGCCTGGAACAAAGTGATGAATCTGGATCGTTTTGATCTGGCTTGATTGAATTGTTGTTGACAAAAAAGGTGGTCGTTATTGACCACCTTTTTTTATATCCGCTAGTTTAATACTTACTATTTTTTGATAAGGGTTACCAACCCTTTTCGCGTAATCCTAGATCCGTCCACTCCAATTCCTTCAGCCATCCAAACATAAACATCAGAGGGTTGCACAGTTCCATTTTTTATGCCATTCCAAAACGTTTTTTCATTGTTGGTTTCAAAAACCAGCTGTCCCCAGCGATTGAATATGCGGAGAAACTTGAATTGCTCGATGCCAATTAGAAAGAATTCTAGCTTGTCGTTTAGTCCATCATTGTTAGGAGTAAATGCATTGGGCAATAAGATATCGATAGATTTAAAGACTCTCACTTGTAAGGTATCAACCGTTATACAGCTCCCTGTGGTCTTTATCGTAATTAAGTACTCCAAGGACTGATCGTTACGAAACACAGGGTTAACAATCGTAGTAGTAGTCAAACCCGTACCAGGCGACCAGGAATAGTCAGCACCAAAGCTTCTGGCTTGCAAACGAACAGGTTGATTTATAACCGCGTTAACAACCGGATATCGTATATCCTGTACACGTTGCTCCACCGTAACATTTTTTGTAACGACCGTTACCTGGTTAGGGCATTCAACGGGAGTGGCTTTCAACGAAACCGTATAATTACCTGCTAGTTGATAAGTATGGGTAGGAGATAAAATGGCAGAAGAAGTAGCATCGCCAAAATCCCATTCCCAATTAATAGTGCTCGCAGGATCTGTTATACTTGTATTCGTGAACGTACTTGTTACCCACGCACACTTAACATCATGACTAAAATCAATCAATGGTTTACGAATTAAGCTGAGCGCTACGGAGCCACTTGCATTATTGCGACAACCTTGGTCAGAAATTAATTCAACGGTATAAACACCAGGCTGAGTAGCCGCAAGCGTGGAGCCTGTAGGTGCACCCAATGGCGTGGAATTCAAGAACCATTGATAAGCATTTCCACCAGTGGCAATTAGGTTTAGAGTTGAACCTTCACAAATATTAGTAATAGCCGGAGTGCTTAATGTTCCAGTAGGTAAAGGATCGATCGTAACTGTTACGGGACTGCTTAACTTACTACATCCATTACTGTTCTGTACCTCTAAGGTATAGTCACCGGATTGTGTTACTACCCAACTTACTCCTGTTGCTCCCGTTATGGGAGCTCCATTTAAATTCCATTGATATTGTGAGAGTGTACCGCTACCGGGTAGATTTGTTGAATTCAAGGTAAGCCCTTGACCAACACAATAACGTAAAGGTCCGTTGGGTACAATCACAGTACTGGGAGCTGCAAGCACTGTAAATACTTTTTCAATACTGTCTCTACAAAGCTTACTGGAAATGACCAATAGCTTTACAGTATAGGTTCCGGCGGCATTGTACTGATAATTAACAGGAGAGCCTGTAGTGGAATTCCCATCGCCAAAATTCCAGGTAAATGAATTTAGCTGCCCGGCATTAACAGAAGAGGTACTAATAAATTGTGAGCCAGTACCACTCTCACATTGAGAAATTGGGTTGACAAAATCAGCCACAGGGGTTTGCAATCCCACCCATACTTTTCTTTCCACATAACCACAACGAGAAGTAGTAGCACTTACAGTATAAAATCCTTCTTGTGCCGCCTGGAAATTAGTGAGCTGTAGCAAAGGTCCCGTTGCAGAAAAACCATTGGGACCCGTCCATTGAAAATCGGCAGCTCCTGTAGCAGAGGCTGTCACGGAAACAGTAGTTCCTTTACAATAGAGTGTATCGTACTGAGAAAGATTAATATTCACACGTTCAAAATCAGAAAAATATCCATAGCGTGTGGTACTGGAAACATCGCCATGTATTACACCAACGTGAAACTTCCCGATGGAGTTTTGAATACGAATATTCTGTCCTGTATTCGCAATAGAGGTATTAATAGGAACTCTTGCTATCATCCAGTTACCATTGGTGCCTGGTACAGTTGAAAAATCAGCTGCCTGCACCACTGTAGTGGAGCCATTCACCGTAAAACCTCCAATATTTCCTGGTACAGAAAGTACGTTGATAAAAAAGGGGCTTGCGGAAGCACGAGTTACTCCAATAAATGAGGAACCTTCATTATCAATTGAAGGAACCACAGCTCCTCCTAATTCACAACCAAATCCGGAAAGGTGAAAAACATGCGCAGGACTTGTTGTTTCTACAAAGCAAGAGGGTGACGATAGCGTCCCCATATAAAAACTTCCTGCATTAATGGTAGAAACCACGGTGCCATTTACAGATACCATGGTATTATCATTGATAGCAAACACATAATAATAATCGGTTCCATTCAATTGTCCGCGCGGAATAATGAAGGAGTTGCCTGCATTACAATCAGGGATCAACTGATCACCGGCCGTATCTCCGCATGGTTGCCCAGGATATTTGATGGTATCGTCTTTCGTGGAAATTGCTATGGGTTTAGTAGAGGTGACCACTGTACCACCAGGCCGTTGTGAAGGAACATCCGAGTCCGCCTGGCAAGTATAGGTTTGTCCTTTATTCAACGTGACATTGAAAGGAATACCTGCTGTATAACCCAGTAGATTATTCTTTGGATTGATGGTAACTACCGTATTATCTTCTGTAGCCAAAATGGTGAAGGTGCAGGTATAGTTGGGAATGCCTGCCCCGCTAAATGCCATTTGAAAAGGTAACGTAAACTTAAACCCAAGACCATTGGCACCTTTCAGAGCATATATGTCGCCATTTAATCCATGCGCAATGTCATAGTAACAAGACACCATGGCTGTTGAATTGATCTTCAACCCACGATTGTTTACTACATTCACTACCGAGTTTTCAATCTCATTGATATAGGGAGTCAGGTCTATCGACTGCGAACTATTAGCCGCAATATTGATGGTAAGTGGCGTAAAGCCGCTATTCGCAGGGATGCTTACCGTTACAGTTGCCGGTGAGGCACCTGTTGAAAATCTTAATAGAACAGGACGATCTCCATGCGCTTGTTGTAAATCAGGAGCCGCGAACCAAAAAGTAGTATCGGTCTGTGCCTGCGAACTCAATTGGAAAATACAGCATGCAACAGCAACCAAGCAAAGTCTTAATATCACCTTGTAAAGTTAACCTATGAAAGTGTATTATTTATCAAGTATCTTGCACCCCGTTAAAAGGTGATTTATGAAGTTTTATAATTGGCTTATCAAATACAGACTTTGGATTGGAGTAATTACCCTTTTGTTGGGTATTGCGGCCAATTTTGCCTTCTCTTTCTGGCCCTCTTTCCCTTTATATTTAATAGGTGTGTTACTGATTGCTGGACATTTTTTCTTTGGTCCTTTGCGGCTAATACAAGAATACATGGAAAGTGGTGATATGGAGGGTGCTGAGCGTATTATTAACTCAATCAAATATCCCAATCTACTTTATAAGCCTATTCGCTCTGTTTTTTTTACCCTAAAAGGGAATCTGGCTATGATGAAGCAAGATTATGACGGAGCCGAAAAAATGATGAAAAAAGGCTTGGATTTGGGAATGCCTATGAAAGAAGCCGAGGGCGCAAGCTTATTACAAATGGGGATGTTGGCTATGCAAAAGAACGACCTGAAGCAAGCAGAAAGTTATATCCGCCAGGCACTCCGCAAAGGATTACCAGATAAAGAAAATCAAGCAGCCGCCTACTTACAAATGTGTAGCTTAATGATGAACAAGAGAGAGTTTCGTGCAGCAAAAGACTTTTTCCGCAAAACAAAAGCCTTGAGGCCCACAACTCCTCAAATTGTTGATCAGATTAAGCAAATTGAAAAGTACATATCGAGAATTCCTGGCTAATTGATCAGAGGGTCATTTTTGATAGCTGCACCCTTGCTTGCGTAATCAGGCTTTTTACAGTAGGGAGCAATCGCTCTACGAGACTGAAATCATCTTTTTCAAGCCCCATCACATTCTCCAACTGACTATTCTTTTCAAAATCGTTGAGTTGAGTTACCAGCTCGGACTGCCCTACCATACTCAAGGGAAACTTGAGCTGATGAACAAGATTTTTTGTGGTGACAAAATTCTTTTGCTGAATCGCTTTTTCTAACTCAATTACTAATTGTTCGGTTGTTGTACAAAAACTATCAAGCATCCTCACTAAAAAAACAGGATTCTCGTTGCTGATTTTTTTTAAATAGGTGAGGTCAAGTAGTGTTTTCGTATTAAATACCGTTCCAGTGGCTGCAAGGTTGGCTGGGGGAAATACAGTTGCTTCTCCAAAAAACTCCGTTAGTAATTGTTCAATCTGCTCTTTCGTAATGGGCTTTATCAGGGTGGCACTGATTCCTGCTTTTTTGAAAACCGATTCATTGGATTCAAACTGATTAGCGGTTATGGCTACAATCGGAACGGTAGCATTGGCGTTAGAAAGACTTCTTATCTGTTGAGCACATTCTAGCCCATCCATCACCGGCATATAGATATCTAAAAAAATGACAGCAAATAATTCGTCCGTTGCTAAGCGAATGGCTTCTTGTCCGGTTCCTGCACAAATCGGCACAAACCCGCAATCCTTCAGCAACTCCCCCATTAAAAACTGATTTAATTGCATATCATCAGCAATCAACACCTTTTGTGCAGGGCTTATGGATATTTTTTTAGAGGGACCCAAAAGGCAAATTTAAAGGAAACTGCAAGGTAATACTTCAAAACAAATTTTACTAAAATATTGAATTTCAATGCATTAATTATGCATAATTTTTATACCCTAAAATTGAGAATAATGGATTAAATTCGGTACTTCCAATTAGGCCATATAGCTATATATACCTACGGAGAATCCATTAAAACCTATGAAAAAGATTAAACTATACTTAGTTGATGACCACCGCATGATGATTGATATGTGGGGGACCCTGCTTGGCGCCGACCCCAATTTTGAGATTGTCGGTTATTCTTTAGATGGTGAGTCGGCCTTGGAAGGAATAATGTCTTCTGTTCCAAATGTTATATTGATGGACATCACCTTACCTGGAATGTCAGGTATTGATCTTACTAAGAGCATCAAAGAAAAAATGTCCTCCATTAAGATCTTGGGCGTATCCATGCACACCAATATTCTGCTGATAAAACAGCTCTTG
>JBMSWW010000017.1:0-15384 GCA_049425065.1 Chitinophagaceae bacterium | reverse complement strand
GCCGTCAAGTAAAGACATACTCTGTAATTAATAACCTCACTTGGACATCTGGCAAACACAACTGGACTGTGGGTGGTCAATTTGATCTTAGTCAAACTATCAACGGGTTCCAACGTTTTGCTACCAGCTACTATGTATTTAATAGCTGGGCAGATTTTGCTAATGGAAACAATCCAAGAGATCTGGCAGTTACTTATTCTTTGTCTAAGAACTTTGCCCCTGCTTTCTCTGCCTTCAAATTTGCTCAATATTCTGTTTATGGACAGGATGAGATTGCTGTTAATAAAGACTTGCGTTTAACCTTAGGCCTTCGTGTAGATCTTCCCACCTATCCCGACGTTCCTCAAATCCAAACTCATCCTTTGGTATTGAATATGAACTTTGATGGTGGTGAAAAAATCAACACCGGAAATCTTCCTAAGAATCGTTTAATGTGGTCTCCCCGTCTTGGTTTCAACTGGGATCTTTATGGCGATCGTTCTTTGCAGATCCGTGGTGGTACCGGAGTATTCACCGGACGTGTACCATTCGTTTGGATTGTTAGCCAATCTGGAGACGGTGGTATGATCCAGGTTACTCAAACTTGGAACAATTTCAACACGCCTGGTCCATTCAATCCTAACCCAGCAGCTTATCTGCCCTCTACAGTGCCAACAGCGGGAACCGTTGTTCCTGGTAATATCACTGCCTTAGTGGAAAACTTCAAAAATCCTCAGTCTTGGAAATCTACCTTGGCTATTGATAGTCGCCTTGGCAAAGGATTAGTGGGAAGTATTGAAGCTATTTTCAATAAAGACTTGAATACCGCTGTCTTCCGTAATGCCAATTTGATTTCCCCTGCGAATCTTGCAATAGCTGGATATCCTGACTCTAGACCCATTTATGGTTCCACAGTACAAACCCGCTTTATTAATACCTTAAACAGAGGTATTCCGCAGCCCGGCGCAAGTGGAGCCTTCAACTCTATTGTTCTTGATAACGGAAACAGAGGCTATTATTTCTCTTTGACTGCCAAAATTGAAAAGACTTACAGCAAAGGTTTAGCATGGTCAGTAGCCTATACTAAATCAATGGCTGCTAATTTATTTGATGGTGGCGGCGACCAACCTCTTTCTGCATGGCAAGGCACTGCCAATGTTTTTGGACCTAATTCCCAAAACCTAAGCTATGCCAACTACGTTGTTCCTGACCGTGTAGTGGCAAACATTTCTTACCGAAAAGAATATTTCAAAAACTTAGCTACTACCATCTCTGCTTTCTATGACGGATCTATCAATGGTCGCTATAGTTATGTGTATGACGGTGACTTTAATCGTGACGGAGTCAATGGTAATGATTTAATGTACATCCCTACTGAGCAACAAGTACAACAAATGTTATTTACGAATAACACAGTAAATGGAGTAACTTACAATCAGGCTGCTCAACGCGAATTGTTGGAGCGCTTTATTCAGCAGGACAAATATTTGCGCTCACACCGTGGACAATATGCAGAACGCAACGGTGCACAATTACCTTGGTTGAATCGTGTGGATGTAAAAATCCTTCAGGATTTATTTGCCAACATCAAAGGCACTAAGAACACCCTTCAGTTCAGCATCGATATCTTCAACTTCGGCAACCTGTTAAATCCAGGTTGGGGTAAATTGAAAACCATCAATAATAGCCGTGTATTGGCAGTTACCAACCCCAACAACTTGGTTCCTGGTGGTACCGTGCTTCCTATCTATCGCTTAGGTAGCGGTAATGGAGACATCCTCACTAAAACATTCCGTGATAACGTGAGCATTGCCTCTACTTACTCTATTCAGTTTGGTCTTCGTTACATCTTCAATTAATAGAATAACTCTACTACTAAAAAGGCCGTCCACAAGACGGCCTTTTTTATTATCGCAAGAAGTTATTAAGAAGATTCTACCCCCACCCCCACTTTAAAAAATAAGGCATGGCTTTAGCCCAAGTGGGCACATCATGTTTACCATCCTGTAATTCAAGGTAATGAATTGCCCGGTCAGCATCAACTCCTTTTAATGCAAGTTCCTGGATTAAGTCTAGCGTGTCGTCAATGGAATCAATCACTCCATTTTTATTACGATCAGATTTTTCATCTAAGGCTCCGCATTGAAAGAAAAATTGTAAATCAGAGGGTACCTGATTTGTTTCACGCACACGACCATGCATTATTCGGTGGGCTTGATCACTATAACAAGGGTCATTCTGGTCTATATATCGCCACCAGAGAGAACCAGAAAACACTCCTACGCGTTTAAAGGACAGTTTATTCGTCCATGCCATATCAAAGGCACTTAGTCCTCCCAAGGAAAATCCGGCTACAGACAGATCTGTAAATGATGATAAAGACCAGTACTGCTCTAAAAAGGGGATCAGTTCTTGAGATACAAAAGACTGGTACTCTCCTGCTAAAGCCCCTCTTCCAAGATAATCGGGCTGACCTTGCACCCCATACTCCATTTTTCGGTTGGGACCGGCATGAATTCCTACCACCAACAAGGGTGCTATTTCATGCTGCCTCCATAACTGCTCCAAGATAGGTAGTAAGGGCATTTTGGCAAGATCTTGGCCGTCATTCACTAACAAAAGTGGAAGATTGCGGAAATTATTTAAGTTGCTTGGGATTATTATATCAAGATCGACTACTCTTCCCAAAAAACGGGATGGAATTGATTTAATCAATGAGGTTGCCAAGGCCGGATGAGCAATATTCATATCACCAAAAATACGGACTCATAATGGGTTGTTTTTTGTTTATATGCCTTTAAAAAAATAAATTCGGGGACAACCCTCCCCTCCATGAAAAAAATTGGCATCTTACACGGTAAAGAACGCTCATTTCCTGAAGCTTTTGTAGCCAAGATAAATTCAAAAAAAATTAATGGACTGCATGCAGAGCCCGTAAGAATTGAGAAGGCTTTACAAGGCGAGCCCAGTGGCTATAGCGTGATCATTGACCGAATATCACAGGATGTTCCCTTTTATCGAACCTGGTTGAAAAATGCTGCGATTACGGGAACAGCCGTCATCAACAATCCCTTTTGGTGGAGCGCGGATGACAAGTATTTCAATAACTGCTTGATGACGCAGCTAAACGTGCCCGTTCCAAAAACTGCGATTATACCTTCACATGAATTACCGGATGATACCAGCGCTGCCTCATTTAATAACTTGGCTTACCCATTAGACTGGGATGCTATTTTCAAAGAGGTAGGATTCCCCGCCTATATGAAACCCTTTGCCGGGGGTGGTTGGAAAAATGTGTACCGATTGGGGAACGCCGATGAGTTTTTTGAGAAACACAAAGAGACTGGCCAACTGGTGATGTTACTGCAAGAAGAAATTGTATTCACGGAATATTATCGTTGTTATTGCATTGGTGGCAGGCACGTGCGCATTATGCCCTACGAGCCCCGTAATCCCCATCATCTTCGCTATGTAGCAGATTTTAGCCCCAGTAATGCGCTTTTAAATGAAATGACAAACATTGTGCTTACAATCAATAAATACCTTGGCTACGACTTTAATACGGTAGAACTGGCAGTAAGAAACGGCATCCCTTATGCCATTGATTTTTGTAACCCTGCCCCCGATGCAGATATCGCCAGTGTGGGAGAAGAAAATTTTGATTGGGTGGTTGAAACCGCAGCCAATTTTGCTATAGAAAAAGCACAGCGTGCGGAAGGTGACTCCGGATTAACCTGGGGAGAGTATGTAAAAAGAAATAGCCATCAACAATCGTTGCGCTAATAAAACCCTAATCCTTGTGCGATGAATTTGAATTATAAAACTTTTACACTGGGGGTTGAAGAAGAGTACATGGTGCTTGACCCGCAAACCTTTGAGTTAAAGAGCCATGAGCAACGCTTAGTTCATGAAGGACAAAAAATAATTAAAGACAAGGTTAAAGCAGAAATGCACCAAGCGGTAGTAGAAGTGGGCACCGATATCTGTGCAGACACTGATGAGGCTTTTCAGGATATTGCCTTGCTAAGAAAAACCATGAGCGGTATAGCAGACAGCTGCGGATTTGCCATGGGAGCCGCTGGCACACATCCTTTCAGTCATTGGGAAAGTCAATTGATTACGGATCATATTCGCTATAATGAAATTGTAAATGAATTACAGGAAGCGGCAAGAAGCAATCTGATTTTTGGATTGCACGTGCATGTGGGAATGCAAAACCGTGAATTAGCCAACCATATTGCTAATAGCACCCGCTATTTTTTACCGCACATCTTTGCACTTAGTACAAACTCCCCTTTCTGGGAAGGTCGTCGCAACGGCTATAAATCATTTCGCACCAAAGTATTTGACAAGTTTCCTCGTACGGGCATTCCAGACGCTTTTGAAAGTATTGAAGCCTATGACAATTATGTAAAGCTGCTGATCAAGACTAACTGTATTGATAACGCCAAGAAAATTTGGTGGGACCTTAGGGTTCATCCTTACTTTAACACGGTAGAGTTTAGAATCTGCGATATTCCACTCACCATTGATGAAACCATTACCATAGCTGCGCTGTTTCAAGCGGTCTGCGCGCGTATTTATATGTTGCGATCGAAAAATTTAAACTTTATCCAATACTCAAGAGCTCTACTCAATGAAAATAAATGGAGGGCCAGTCGCTACGGAGTAGACGGTTATTTGATTGATTTTGGTAAAGAAGAAGAAGTAAATACGCGCGCATTGATCTATGAGTTATTAGATTTTCTTGATCCCGTATTAGATCATCTGGGAAGCAGACATCACGTAGAAAAAGTACATTCCATTTTAGAAAAAGGAACCGGAGCTGATCGTCAATTAAACGTGTTTGACAAAACGAGCAACCTAAAAGAAGTAGCTTCCTATATTCATCAACAATTTTTACACGGCATTTAATACTCCACATGAAGTTTTATCATTTATCATTACTGGCGATAGTTAGTACCCTATTCGCCTGTAAACAACCTGCGTCCTTTGATCTACTGGTCTACAATGCTAAAATTTATACGGTAGACGACTCTTTCTCAGTAGCAGAAGCCATGGTGATTGATGATGGCAAGATCATCGCCACAGGAACAAAAGAAGTACTGGAACAAGATTTTAGCTGTGTACAAACGCTCGATGCAAAAGGTAAATTTATTTACCCTGGTTTTATTGATGCACATGCGCATTTTGTGGGATATGCCAGCGGGCTCTTGACCGTAGAACTAACCGGCACCCAGAGCTGGAAAGAAATTATAGAAAAGCTAAGGGACTTTGCAAAAAAAAATCCGGAAGGATGGATCATAGGGAGAGGCTGGGATCAAAATGATTGGGAGAACAAATCTTTCCCTACTAATAAGGAGCTCAATAAACTATTTCCTTTCCGTCCTGTAATTCTTACCCGAATAGATGGTCATGCCGCCATCGCAAATCAGCAGGCGTTAACTCTTGCTAAGGTTGATTTTAAAGAAGCAATCACCGGAGGTGAAGTCGTAACTCAAAATGGAGTTCCTACTGGACTTTTAATAGACAATGCCGTAGACTTAGTAACAAAAGAAATACCTCCGCTTAGTGATCAATTATTCAAAGAGTCGCTTTTAAAGGCACAAGCCAACTGTTTATCGGTAGGCTTAACCACCATTGATGATTGTGGGTTGGATGCTGGCACTATAGAGAAGATAAAAAGTCTTCAACAAGAAGGGTCATTACAAATTCGCGTGTATGCCATGCTTAGCGACCATCCTGACAATTATCGCTATGCTGAAAAAAACGGAATCCTGATTACTGAGCGTTTAACCGTACGAAGTTTTAAAGTATACGGAGACGGCGCGTTGGGATCAAGGGGGGCCTGTCTACTCAAACCCTACCATGATCAGAAAGATCACTATGGATTTCTATTAAGCAACCCCTCCCATTTTGATAGCGTAGCTAACTGGTGTCTTCGCAATGGATGGCAAATGAATACCCACGCCATTGGAGATAGTGGAAACAGAGTGATCTTAAATACCTATGCAAAGTATTTATCGCAAAAACCTAACCAAGATCTTCGCTGGCGAATAGAACATGCTCAGGTAGTAGACACAGTCGATCTTCAATTATTTGGCAACCATAAAATTATTCCGTCGGTACAACCCACGCATGCAACCTCTGATATGTACTGGGCGGAAAACCGTTTAGGGGAAGAAAGAATTGCCTCCGCCTACGCCTTTAAAAACCTTAAAGATCAAAATGGATGGATCCCCTTGGGAACTGATTTTCCTGTGGAAGACATTTCTCCTTTCAAAACCTTTTGTGCAGCAGTATTCAGACAAGATAGCAAAGGATGGCCAGCTAACGGATTTCAAATAGACAATGCCCTCTCTAGAGAAGAAGCCATCCGTGGAATGACAATATGGGCGGCCCGCTCCAATTTTGAAGAGAAGAACAAAGGGAGCTTAGAAAAAGGGAAATGGGCTGATTTTGTCATCGTAGATACAGACCTTATGAACGCTACTGTTTCTGAGTGCTATCAAGCAAAAGTGCTCTATACTTTCATTAACGGAAAACAACTGTATAAGTCAGCAAAGTAATCCACATACGTGGAGAATACCCTACCACTGAATAGCTAGTAAGCTAGTAAAAAAAGTATTTTTGCAGGATGACTTTTCAACAATTGAGATCGGCACGTATAGCCGTTTTAGATCTTTACGATGGCCATCCTAATCAAGGGATGCGTTGTATCAATGAGATTCTTTCCAAATGGAGTCATGAAATAACTGTAGATGCTACTATCGACTATTTTGACGTACGCAGGGAGTTGTTATTGCCCGATCTCTCTTATGATATGTATATCTCCAGTGGAGGCCCGGGTAGTCCCCTGGAAAGCCGCTATGAAGATTGGGACATTGCTTGGTGCCAATGGCTGGATGAGGTTGTTCGTTGGAATAATAACCCGGAAAATGATCGAAAGAAATTCGTCTTTTTTATTTGTCATTCCTTCCAACTAGCTTGTCGTTATTTTAATGCTGGCGTTGTTTGCAAAAGAAGATCCACCTCATTTGGTGTATTTCCCGTGCATAAACTCCAAGGGAGTACCCCTGAAAAAGTTTTTGAAGGACTGCAAGACCCATTTTATGCAGTAGACAGCCGCGATTATCAGGTAATACAGCCCCTAAAAAGCAGCATTGAGGAAATGGGAGGCTCCGTGCTATGTATTGAAAAATCAAGGCCACACGTGCCTTATGAAAGAGCGGTAATGGGCATTCGTTTTAATGAATACATGGTGGGCACGCAGTTTCATCCCGAGGCCGATGCAACGGGTATGAAAGTATACCTCTCCACCGATGAAAAGAGACAGACCATCATAGAGAATCACGGTGAAGAAAAGCTGCTTGATATGCTTACTCATCTGTCGGATCCGGATAAAATAGTCTTGACACAAGCTAAGGTTCTTCCTAATTTTTTAACGCAATCCTTATTAAGGCTCGAGCCCGTGCTTGCTTGAGCAATATCATCTTTGAGAAACAACCGATTCCCCGTAACTTCCAAAAAAGAAAGGGATGATCGAGCTGCTTCGCAAAAAATTCAATGCTAATTTCAGCCAGCCGGCCTATGAAAAATTGCTGGAGGATATCCATAGCACTTGCCCTGGCCAATTGGATTTTAGAATAGCAGAAACACCCATCTTTTTATCCGCCCCCTTCACGCAGCAGCTGCTGGACACTTGCGAATATATTCTTGATCAAATTTCCTCCCCTGGTTTTAAGAAAGAAACAGATCGGGCGGTCCCTTCTCAATTTCATATTCCTGGTGAAGAAAATAATCCCAGTTTTATAGCCTTTGATTTTGGTATTTGTGAAAACAAAAATAGAACTCTGGAACCTCAGTTGATTGAATTACAGGGATTCCCCAGCTTATTTGCCTATGAAGTTTTATTAGATGACCTATTGCGTAAACACTTTATAATTCCACAAGGATTCTCTTGTTATTTAAGCGGACTGAATCGCTCAACTTATCTCGCGCTATTCAAGGAGATTCTATTAGAAGACAATTTGCCTGAAGAAGTAATACTATTAGAACTTTTCCCAGACAAACAAAAGACACGGATCGATTTTTCGTGTACGGAAACTTATACCGGTGTAAAAGCAGTGTGTCTAACGGAACTACGTGCGGAGGGTCGTGAATTATATTATGAAAGAGAAGGAAAGAAGACACGCGTTAAAAGAATTTACAACCGATTAATTTTTGATGAACTACTTCAACAACCGCCTGCCGTCCAGGAATTATTATCGATTTTACAAAAAGACCTAGATGTAGAATGGTGTATTCATCCACACTGGTTTTATCGAATTAGCAAATTTGTTTTACCGCTGCTGAGACATCCCTTTGTCCCCAAAACATATTTTCTACACGAGATACAACAATTACCGACAAACCTGGACAACTACGTACTAAAGCCCCTCTTTTCTTTTGCAGGACAGGGAGTTATTATAGATGTAAAAGAGGAGGACTTGAAAAAGATTGAGGATCCTGAAAATTGGATATTGCAGCAAAAAGTAAATTATGCCTCCTTCATTCCCACCCCAGACGAGCCTGCCAAAGCAGAGATCCGTATTTTTTATTGGTGGCCCAAAGGAGCTAGTCGACCCATCCCTGTTAATAATCTCGGGAGAATGAGCAAGGGAAAAATGATTGGCACCCGATATAACAAGGACCGGACCTGGGTAGGTGGTAATTGTTTTTATTTTGAAAGACCCTGAGTTGGCACCGTTATCTTTGCGCCCATGCATTATTGTTCAGTGGAAGGTCTTACGAAGAGTTATGGCATCAAGCCTCTTTTTTCCAATATAAGTTTCCATATTAACCAAACTGATAAAATTGCCCTAATTGCCAGAAATGGAAGTGGTAAGTCTACCCTCTTAAAAATTTTAGCAAGTAAAGAAATACCTGACGAAGGAATGCTTTGGGTAAATAAAGACGTTGATGTCATTTTATTTGAACAAAATCCACTTTTCGATGAAGACGGCACAGTAGCTGACAATATATTTTTTCATGACAATCCCTTAATAAATGCGATTCGGGATTATGAAAATGCAGTGTATTCCCAAGAGACCAACCAACTCAATGATGCCATTGTTAAGATGGACGAGTTGGGAGCCTGGGATGCTGATGCCAAAGTAAAACAAGTGCTAGGCAAATTGAATATCGGTAAACTTGACCAGCCACTTCGTGTGCTGAGTGGTGGACAGAGAAAAAGAGTTGCCTTGGCCAAAACACTAATTGATATTGGTTTCGATCATAAGCATGTGCTCCTTATAATGGATGAGCCCACTAACCATCTAGATGTTGAAATGGTGGAGTGGATGGAACAGTACCTAAATAGTAGTGCCGTTACTCTCTTATTGGTTACCCATGATCGATATTTCCTTGACGCAGTCTGCGATAAGATCTGGGAACTAGATGGAAGTTCACTACAAGTGTACAAAGGCGACTATGCAAACTATCTTGAGAAAAAAGCGGCTCGACAAGAAAGTGATCGTTCTTCAATAGATAAAGCGCGTAATCTTTATAGCCGTGAGCTCGAGTGGATGCGCAAGCAACCTCGCGCTCGCACTACCAAAAGCAAAAGCAGGCAAGACAATTTTTATGAAATAGAAAAGAAAGCAAAGCAACGTATCAGTGACGACCAAGTGCAGCTTCCTATGAAGATGAGCCGTTTGGGAGGTAAGATACTTGAGCTAAAAAAATTAAACAAACAGTACGGAGAAAAAGTAATCCTCAAAGGATTTGACTATACGTTTAAGAGAGGAGAACGAGTGGGCATCATTGGCCCCAATGGTGTAGGTAAATCTACCTTTCTCCAACTATTATTAGGACTGGAACCCCCCGACAGTGGAAAGATAAATGTAGGAGACACGATCATCTTTGGACATTATTCTCAACAAGGACTAGCAATAAAAGAAGATATGCGGGTGGTTGAATTTGTGAAGACCCTTGCCGAAAGTTTTCCCTTGGCATCGGGCGGGTCTTTAAGCGCTGCACAGTTTCTTCAATTGTTTTTATTTGATCCCGACAAGCAATACAATTTCATCAGCAAGCTCAGCGGTGGAGAAAGAAGAAGATTACATTTGTTGTCCATCTTATTCAGAAATCCCAACTTTTTAATTCTGGATGAACCTACCAATGACTTGGACCTTCCCACCTTAGGTGTATTGGAAAACTTTCTACTCGACTTTGCCGGATGTCTGATCATTGTATCGCATGATCGCTATTTTATGGACCGCCTGGTAGATCATCTATTTGTATTCGAAGGTAAAGGTGTTATCAGAGATTATCCGGGCAATTACAGCCAGTACCGACTGGAAGAAATGAACAAATTCTCTAAAGTGGAGGCATCGGTTGTAAAAACCACAGCGCCAGCTAACTCAGACAATGAAGCAGCTGGCCCACAGGCGGCTACTGAAAAAAAACAATTTAGCTATAAAGAAAAAAGAGAGTTTGAATTGCTGGAAAAAGAAATAGAAACCCTGACCGCTACCAAAGCAGCTATTCAACAAAAGCTCAGCGGTGGCCAATGCTCGTACGAAGAATTACAAGAACTCTCGTCCAAAATCGGCGAAGTGAGTCAGCAATTGGATGATAAAGAACTTCGTTGGCTAGAGCTAAGTGAGCGTAGCTAATTAACGCTCTACGTAGTCTAAATCCTTATGAAAAGTTTCTTTAGTAAAAAAGACTGCCACCAATGAAATGGCAAAAATGATGACTCCTGTGTATATACCCGATTCTGCATAACTAAGATGCAGTCCATGGTCTAACCAGTTGAACAAGGGTAGAATAAAAATTGCCAACATCCCTCTTACCATATTAGGAATAGTGGTAGCCGCAGTTGCACGCAAATTGGTGCCGAACTGTTCGGCCGCCATGGTGACGAAGATGGCCCAGAAACCCGTACCAAATCCCAGCCCGGCACAAACCCAGTAAAGCGAAGAGGCGGTGCCATTCCATAATATAGCAAAAAACAAAAAAACGAAGGCAATAGCAATTCCATAAAAAACCAGCAATGCATTCTTTCTGCTTTTCAGTTGTTGACTTAACAAGCCTATTAATATGTCTCCCAATGAAATTCCCACGTAAGCAAACATGATAGCCTTGCCAGGATCCACGGCTTCATTAATTCCAAACTCCTTAGCAAATACATTAGAGAACGTAACTAGTACCCCAATTACGTACCAAGTAGGAAGACCAATCAGAATTCCAAACAAGTATCGTTGTAAGCGTTCCCTCTTGTTAAAGAACATGAAAAAGTTTCCACGCTGAACATCCATATCCTTCACTTGATGAAACATCCCTGACTCCAATACAGAAATACGAAGAAGCAATAATAAAATCCCTAAGCCTCCGCCTATGAAATAACAGGTGCGCCAATCAAAAATCTCTTTCATAATAAAGGCCAACACGGCACCCATCAGTCCTATACCTGCAACCAAAGAAGTGGCTACTCCTCGTTTTGCTTTAGGAACTACTTCGGCTACCAATGTTATACCCGCTCCCAACTCCCCTGCCAATCCTAATCCTGCCACAAAGCGAATCAATTTATATTGTTCTGCCGTCTGCACAAATCCATTGGCGATATTTGCTAAAGAATATAAAATGATGGAACCGAATAAAACACTTAATCGGCCTCTTTTGTCACCCATCACGCCCGAGATGATCCCTCCTAGCAAGAGACCCATCATCTGCCATTGCAAAATAGATTCCCCTTTCGTAGTAATTTCTTCTGGAGTGAGTCCTAAGTCAGCCAAACTAGGCACTCGTATAATCCCAAATAATAGCAAATCGTAGATGTCTACAAAATAGCCCAGGGCGGCCACTACAACAGCTACATTAAAAATGGAGGAGTTGTTGGATTTTTTCATTGGATGTTGGTGAAATTATTTTTTATCTACAGAATGTTTTACAAAGATCATTTTATAGAGTACAGGAGCTGTTGTTACAAACACAATAACCAATACAATTACTTCCAAATGCACTTTTAAGTCAAATCCGAATTCTGCCAAAATCCACTTCTGTAAAAAATGGCCGGAAAATATCATAGTGAAAACCCAAGTAATACTTCCCACTACATTAAATAAGTGAAACTTTTTTGGGTCCATTTGCACAATGCCGGCAACAATGGGAGCAAAGGTTCTTACCAAGGGAATAAATCGAGCCCCTATGATGGCCAGTCCTCCATGTTTTTCATAAAAATCATGTGCCTGGTGTAGATATTTCTTTTTAAACAACATTCGGTCTCTCCAATGATACATGGCAGGACCAACTTTTTTACCCGTCCAATAGCCAACACTATTTCCCAAAATACCCGCCGCGGCAATCAAACCTGTAAGTACAATAAGATCCACCCATTCATTTCGCAAGCCTCCCATCCCAATTAATTCCAAAAATTGATTGGCTAATCCAGGTATCACCTCTTGTCCTTTTTTAGTGATCTCATGCGCATAGATACCTGCTACGAACAACAAAGAATCGCCCGGCAAGAAAAAGCCCACAAACAATCCTGTTTCTGCAAAAACAACAAATAATAATAACCACAATCCACCATTCTCTACATAAAACTGAGGTTGCAATAGATTCGTCCAATGAAAAGCATCCAGTAAAAACATCATCACAAATATTAATTAATTGATCAGGCAGCCACTGTTTCATGCGCTAACTCTCCCTCCCACTTACTCACGGCAGTAGTAGCCAACGCATTTCCTACTACATTAGTAGCAGAACGGAACATGTCGCAGAAATGATCAATTGGTAAAATCAGGGCTACCCCTTCGGGTGGAATACCAAACATGGAACAAGTAGCTAACACAATGACCAGAGAAGCACGAGGCACACCGGCAATTCCTTTGCTGGTTAGCATCAATACTAGTAGCATCGTAATTTGAGTTCCCAGATCCAGATGCACCCCATATGCCTGGGCAATGGCCATACTTGCAAAGGTCATATACATCATGCTTCCATCAAGATTGAAGGAATAGCCGAGCGGTAATACAAAGGAGACGATTTTATCCTTACAACCAAATCGCTCTAATTCTTCCGTGAGCTTAGGAAAAACAGCCTCGCTACTCGTGGTACTGAATGCGATTAAAAGTGGGGTACTGATCCGCTTCATCAACAATTTCATTCGATTCCCAATAATCAAATACCCGGCAAAGCCAAGCAATATCCAAAGTATTAGTATCCCAGTAAGGAAATAAACAAAATAGATAAAATAAAACTGGAAGATGCCCAATCCTTTGGTAGCTACTACTGCGGCTAAGGCTCCAAAAACTCCGAAAGGAGCAAAGTTCATTACATAGCCTACCATTTTAAGAATAATATGGGAGACAGCGTCCAATCCTTTAATAACAGGCTGAGCATAACTCCCCATGGCCGTTGTAGCCACCCCAAAGAAAATAGAAAACACTACCAACTGCAATACTTCATTGGTGGCCATGGCCTCAACAAAACTTCGCGGGATGATGTGTTCTACAAATTTTTCTAACGAAAATTCTTGCTTTTTGGTCATTAAATCTTTGACTCCTTCAGCATCTGCTTGTGATAAATCGATATGATGACCCGGCTGAAATAAATTCACCAATATAAGTCCCACCGTCAGCGATACTAATTAAGCTGTAATAAACCATAACATTGATTTACCCCCTACTCTCCCCACTGCTTTCAAGTCGCCCAATTTGGCAATACCTACCACGAGTGTAGCAAACACTAAGGGTGCAATGATCATTTGCACTAATCGAATAAATATTTTCCCCAATAACTTGATATTGGCAGCAAAACTTTTAATGAATTCAGGGGATGCACTTGTGTGTACCCAATATCCCACTACTACCCCCAGCAACATAGCCAGAATGATATAGGTGGTGAGGCGGTTGTTTTTTTTCATGGCAGGGAATCGCAATAATTACGAGTGTTCGAAAATCGGTAAAATTTGGCATCAAAAAAATACTTTATCTTTCTTATCCAAAACAACCCTACGCTATGTCCAACCCCAATCCTTCATTTAAACCTACCCTTAGTTTACTGGATGGAACAATGATTGTTGCTGGTTCTATGATAGGATCCGGAATCTTTATAGTAAGTGCTGATATAACGCGTAATGTAGGAAGTGCAGGCTGGTTGATTGCCGTGTGGCTGATTACAGGATTTATGACCCTTACGGCTGCAGTAAGTTATGGCGAACTGAGTGGCATGTTTCCTAAAGCAGGAGGACAGTATGTATATCTTAAAGAAGCGTATAACCCCTTGATGGGATTTTTGTATGGATGGAGTTTTTTTGCCGTGATTCAAACCGCTACTATTGCAGCGGTAGGTGTTGCCTTTTCAAAATTTCTTGCGTACCTGGTTCCTGAATTAGGTAACAATTATTTTTTATTTGATGCGGGTATCATTAAAGTTTATTCGGGACAATTAGTAGCCATCTTTATCATAGTGTTACTGACTTGGATTAACTCACGAGGAGTTAAAGAAGGAAAGTTTATACAAACCGTATTTACCAGTGCCAAATTATTAGCACTTTTTGGACTAATCATCTTTGGATTTATCATGGTCAAAGAAAGTTATTGGTCTGCCAATTGGGGCACCGGCTTTACTGCTGCGCAAGATTTAGGAGTAAAAGACGCATCGGGTATTTTACAACCCACTACCTGGACCTCTATTTCAGGAGCTGCCCTGATGGGTGCCATTGCTGCGGCCATGGTGGGCTCTATTTTTAGTAGTGATGCTTGGAACAATGTAACCTTTATTGCAGGAGAAATGAAAAATCCGCAACGCAATATTGGATTGAGTCTTTTTTTAGGGACGCTGATTGTTACTGTTATTTATGTATCAGCTAATCTAATGTACTTAAATGTACTCCCCCTAAAAGAGTTGGCTTTTCCTGCGGATGATCGCGTAGCCGTGGCAGCCGCTAATGCCATATTCCCTTCCTTTGGCACCACACTGATTGCCGTTTTAATTATGGTGTCCACTTTCGGATGCAACAATGGCTTAATTATGGCGGGTGCCAGAGTGTATTACACGATGGCAAAAGATGGTTTATTTTTTAGCAAGGCAGGAGAATTGAATAAACAATCGGTACCCCAAGTGGCTCTATGGGTGCAGTGTATTATAGCCGCCATTTGGAGTTTGAGCGGAAAATATGGACAACTGTTGGATATGATCTCTTTTGTAGTAGTACTCTTCTACATGATGACCATCGCGGGTATATTTATATTACGAAAAAAGAGACCCGCCGCAGACCGACCCTATAAAGCATTTGGCTATCCTTTTCTCCCTGCTTTATACATAGCAATGGGAGCGGCTTTTTGTATACTTCTGATCATTTATAAACCAGAATTCACTTGGCAAGGTTTCATCATTGTATTACTGGGGATTCCT
>JBMSWW010000016.1:0-16296 GCA_049425065.1 Chitinophagaceae bacterium | reverse complement strand
ATTTTTTATCGGGGCTATAGCTATACTAAGTATAGAAGATTCTTCTGAAATGCTTAATTTACCCCAGCGACATTTTGACGACAATGTCTCGCTCAGTTATTTTTAATTCTTTGATATTCAATAGGTTATGGGCATATGTTCGATCCTGTTCCAATTTTTAGAATGTGTCGCCCTAAAAGCCATTTTTGTTAAATTGAACCCTAATACACCTTATAAATATATATATATGCGATATTTTTTGAAACAGACTATATGTCTACTAATTGGCTTTATACCTCTATTGCCCCAAGCACAGAATCGGGATATAAGCAATTTATCGTCCGGAGGTAAGTTAAACCCCATTCAAGCTAATATGGATATTAGACACTACACGATATCTCTTGCAATTGATATTACAAAAAAGTCAATCAATGGTTATACAGATGTCGGTGCTATCCTTCAAAAAAAAACTGATTCGCTATTGCTTGATCTCATCAATCTATACCAGGTATCTGGCATTGAAGTAAATGGTAAATCACAGAATTTCATTCATACAGATAATAAACTATACATCACATCGGGAAAAGGATTTGAGCAAGGCCCTGTTACCATTCGAGTAAGGTATAGTGGTGAACCACCAGTTGCCATTAGACCTCCTTGGTCTGGTGGTTTTACATGGACCAAAGACAAAAGCGGTAATCCTTGGATTGCCATCAATTGTCAAAAGGAAGGTGGTCGAATTTATTTTCCTTGCAAGGATCACCCCAGCGATGAACCCAATGAAGGTGTTGATCTTTATATCACGGTTCCCGATTCTCTGGTAGTGTCTGGACCTGGTCTGCTTCAAAAAGTAACCAAACGTAAGAAAATAGCTACCTATCACTGGAAAACGAATTATACAATAAGCAATTATTGTGTGCTTTTCAATATTGGTAAGTATAAAGTTGTTCAAAAAGACTATACCACGATAAATGGAAATGTAGTGCCCATTGTATTTTATGTGTTAGAAGAAGATATTAAAGAAGCAGACAAACTAATTGATTTAAAAGCAAGGGACTCTCACATTCTTGAAAAGTATTTTGGCGAATATCCTTGGTACAAAGAAAAAATTGGTATTTGCGAAGTGCCTAACTCAGGAATGGAGCATCAAACCAATATTACGTTTCAAAACAAGTTTGTCTTCACTCGTATTGGCAATAATGATTACTCCGACAATCTTTTCCATGAATACGCACATGAATGGTGGGCCAATAAGGTTACCAATAAAGACTGGGCACATATGTGGATTCAAGAAGGGATTGGAACATACGCAGAGGCACTAGCTCATTATGAATTAGGCGGTCAAGAAGCTTATGACAAGATTATTAACACACACCGAAGATCAATTAGATATAAAAAACCAATGGTAGGCGGCGATGAATTATCCGAAGATGAAACCTATGCATTGACAGATATTTATACAAAGGGATCTTTTTTTATGCATAGCTTACGATTCGTAATTGGTGACAATATTTTTCTCCCTACGCTCAAGAAACTAGCTACAGATCCTGCTTACACCTACGATAATTTTGTTACCACCAGCGACGTTGAAAAGTTATTTAGCAATGCAGCCGGAAAAGATCTAAAGCCATTTTTTGATTTTTTTATGCGCACTACCGATGTGCTTGATTTTAGCATTAAAGAAACAGGTTATCAGCAATACACTATTAAACTCAATAATTTCTTTATGCCGCTGCCTCTTGAAATCACTACTTCTACTGGCAAAGTGAGGTATACTATTAATAAAGAGGGAATTAAAATTCAAAGTGCCAGTACTCCACTTGTGGATATGAATAACTATTACTTAAAAAAGATTACTATACTACCATGAGATACGTACAAAGTATACTATTAATAATTTTATTAGGTACTTCAACAGTTGGTCACGCCGATAATTACCCTAGAAACTATTCGCTCGATATTTTACATTACAAATTTGAATTAACACTGTCTGACGCAACCGATGAAATCGTTGGAAGAACCTCAATAATGATGCTCTTTAAAACTGATGAGTGCAAAAGACTTCGCTTTGATTTAGTTAATCGCGCAGTAGAATTAAAAGAAAAAGGAATGTTAGTTGAAAGTGTTCTATTAGAAAATAGTCCCCTCACCTACAAACATGAAAAAAATGTACTTTTCATAGACCTCCCGCGATCTTTTGCAAAAAACAGTACGGCAACATTTGTTATTAATTATCGCGGTGTTCCCGCCGATGGTCTTCGCATTGGTAATAATAAATATGGCGAACGTTGTTTTTTTAATGAAAACTGGCCTAATCGTACCAGACACTGGTTACCTACTGTTGATCACCCCTATGATAAAGCTACTAATGAGTTCATTGTTGTTGCGCCGTCACACTATAAAGTAATCTCAAATGGACTGCTGAAAGAAGAATCGAGTATAAATACAAATCAAAAACTTACTCATTGGAAACAATCTGTACCCATCTCTTCTTGGTTATATGTGTTGGGAGTTGCAAAATTTGCTGTAGAACATGTTGATGAGTTCATGGGGAAAAATATTCAAAGCTGGGTTTACCCACAAGATCGAAAAAAAGGTTTTTATGACTTTGCAAGTCCCACTAAAGAAGCATTAGGATTTTATACAAACTACGTTGGACCTTTTGCCTACGAAAAACTTGCAAATGTACAGTCACCAAGCGTAGGTGGTGGTATGGAACCAGCATCCGCAATATTTTATGGTGAGAAGCTTATAAACGGAAAACAAGATATTCGATTGCGTAACGTTGTAATTCACGAAATAGCCCACCAGTGGTTCGGTAATGCTGTTACAGAAACTACTTGGGATGACGCCTGGTTAAGTGAAGGATTTGCTACGTATTTTACAATGCTGTTTCAAGAATATGCATATGGCGAGAGTACTTATATTGATGAATTAAAAAAAGCACGGATCCGTATTTTTAATTATTATAGCAAAGATTCGACCTATAAAATTGTAGATAATCGTACTGCGGAAGAAGGACCTGTAACAAATGATATGACCTATCAAAAAGGAGCGTGGGTTCTTCATATGTTACGTGAAAAGATGGGACATGAAGCGTTTAGAGACGGGATAAGATCCTACTATCAAACCTACTATAATAATAACGCAACAACAGATGATTTTTTTGAAGTGATGCAAAAATTCACCAAAGCTCCGCTTAACACGTTTCGCAATCAGTGGCTTCACCGACCTGAGGTGCTTTGTTTAAAAGTGGGATGGAGCTATGACCGCTCAGCTTCAGAAGTAGCACTCAAAATCGAACAAAATCAATCTACAGGTTTTAATTTCGAATTCCCAATTGAGATTGAGATAATAAATGCATCAACCAAGAAAATAGTTAGCTTCAATATCAGCGACAAAATTTCTAGCTTTAAAATCAAGGTAGATAAAACGCCTGTTGCAGTACTTGCTGACCCAAGAACTACTTTACTTGCTAAAATTGATGTTAAGGAGCTGTGATAAATTATGGCTATAGTTTATAGGCCCTTATCGTCTTGCTTATCATGAAGTGATTTAAACTCGACTTTTAATGAAGTAAGTTTTATTATAATTAAATATATAATTTTATAAATGCAAACTCAAGATGAACGAATTGCCAATATGACGTTTTCATCTGTCTACCCTCATTACCTTGCTAAGGTTGAGAAGAAAGGGAGAACAAGAGAGGAGCTTCATCAAATAATTAAGTGGCTTACCGGTTTTGACGAATCAGAACTGAACGAAATGATACTTTCAAAAGTATCTTTTGTAACATTTTACGAAAAAGCCACCATCAATCCTGATGCAAGATTCATTACTGGTTTAATCTGTGGCTACCGTGTAGAAGAAATAAAAAATCCGCTAACTCAGCAAGTAAGATATTTAGATAAATTAGTCGATGAATTAGCAAAAGGAAAATCAATTAACAAAATCACAAATCGAAATAAAACAAAATGAAAAAAATTATCTCGATTCTTATAGTTATCACCGCTGCAATAACCTGGATTAGCTGGAGCAGAACAATTCCTTCTATACCAGACCCCATCAAGGGAAATATTGTCGGTTGTTATAACATGGAGACGCTTAACGCGTATCAAGAGGAGGCCTCAAATAAGGTGTTTGCCCTTCTTCATGAAAATCCTAAGTATATAAATAATTACCAGGAAATGGGGTCGATGATCAATTTCAATACCCCCGACGGGAAAAAAGGAAGCGCCTATTTTATATCAGCAAAGAAAAAAACAAATAAATGGTTAATCGTGATTCAAGAATGGTGGGGTTTGAATGATAATATTAAGAATGAAGCAGACAAATATTATAAAGATTTAGGTACTATGAATGTAATAGCCGTAGACATGTATGATGGAAAAGCGGCTACTACTCCAGACAGCGCCATGAAACTAATGAGAGGAGCCGACATGAACAGAATGGTGGCTATTATCAAAGGAGTCATTGGACATGCAGGGAAGGATGCAAAAATTTATAGTGTTGGCTGGTGCTTTGGAGGAATGTGGAGTTTACAAACAGCTATATTGGCAGGCACGCAAGCAAAAGGGTCTATCATGTTTTATGGAAGACCTGAAACTAATCTTGAAAAACTAAAATCAATTAACTGTGATATTATTGGTTTTTTTGGCAATAAAGATCAGTCGCCTTCTCCTATAGTGGTAGCAGAATTTGAAAAAAATATGCAAATAGTTGGTAAGAAATTAGAGAGCTTTAAGTATGAAGCGGGTCACGGATTTGCGAATCCAAGTAATCCTAGTTTTAATGCAGAGGCTGCATCAGATGCTTACCAAAAAGCAATTGCGTTTTTGAAATCTCGCAGTTAGTTCACTTTCTTAATAAGCTCATTTCTCTTTTCAATAAGATTACGAACAACGGGATTCCCCTGCAAGTGTCCCATCTGCCGAACAATAAATGCTGCCCGTGATTGCACATAACGAGAAGCAGGCTTTACTTTATATCGCTTAGGGTTAGGAAGAGAGGCTGCAATTAGAGCAGCTTCTTGACGAGTTAATTGCCTGGCAGATTTTCCAAAATAATATTGCGCAGCCGCTTCAATTCCAAAAACACCACGACCCATTTCAATTACATTCAGATATACTTCAAGAATTCTTTTCTTTCCCCATACCAATTCTATCATGAAGGTGAAATAAACCTCGAGTACCTTACTGATCCAACTTCGTCCCTTCCACAGAAATACATTTTTTGCAGTTTGCTGACTAATCGTACTTCCTCCGCGAAGCTTGGCAGGTTTTTTTTCATTATGTTTAAAAGCTTCTTGAATTCTTTTCCAGTCAAACCCATTATGCTCCGCGAACAATTGATCTTCAGAAGCAATTACAGCCAGAAGTGCATACGGCGAAATCTGACTAGCATTTACATAATCACGCTGAAATCCATTACCCACCACCCAATTAGATACTTGTGTAATTGTGAAAGGTGGATCCATCCATCTTAATAAGATAATGTATATGAGTTGTAGTATAAACAACCATAACAGCACGCGCTTAATACGAACCCAAAAATTATAGGTTGTTTTACTGCTTACCGACATAATAAAAAAGACCTACCATTAATACTACTCCGAATACGATGTATATGATACCGCTAATTCTATTCAATAATTGAACAGTTCGCAAATTGAGTTTTTCGCGAATACGACCCGCTAATAAAACTTTTAGAAAATCGGCGGTTAATACGGTACCCAGCGCTACGCCATAAATTAATAAGCGTTGTGGAGCAGAGTAAGTAATTAAAGAGGTGCCGATGGTTAGCCAAAATAAAATAACGCCTGGGTTCATGATGTTCATAAAAAACCCTGATAATGAAATAGCCAACAAATCCTTGCCGCGTTGTTTCAAAATCAATTTACCCGCATCATCGGCATGTATCTTCTTAAACAATAAAAAATAAAGCCCGATACAGATCAACAAAATACTACCACCGATCCCGATCGCTTTTTCATATACACGCAGCGCTAAAAAAAGTTCTGTAAACAAATTCGCGAGTAGTACCAATGAAATATCACTCAGCGACACGCCAATTGCAAATGCAAATCCCCCTCTATAACCATTATTCACACTATGTTTGATCACCGCAAAAAGCACAGGTCCCACCGCAATGCTTAAGAGCAATCCAATGGTAATTCCTTTTAAAAGTGCCTCTGTCATTATTCAGCGGAATCGTAATTTAAATAGTTCCGGTTGACAAAAATTTTTCCCAATCCGCTCGCATCTTTCCTTTCATCACTCTTGGGAATTTATGTTGACTGCCCAGCTTTCCTTTCAGCTCCATGAACTGAAGGAATTGTTGCTCAGGTAACACTTCTAAAAACACTTCTTTCAACGCGCTATCGCGCTCTGTAGTATAATCATCATTTAACAATCGTAAATGTGCATCAATTCTTTGTCGAAGTTGCTCTGCATCTACCTTATCATCAGTAGCTATGTACCAGCGATGCGCAAAATAATTTTGGTAAGGGAACCCTACTACTGTATACTCAGGAATACTGATATTGAACTCTTCGCTTACCAACTCGATGGCTTTGTTCATATTCTCTACACTCAGGTGTTCTCCGGTCAAACTTAAAAATTGTTTGATACGACCTGTAATCACAAGCTCAGCTCGTTCGACATCAGTAAACTTAACTGTGTCTCCAATTAAATAACGCCAACATCCTGCATTCGTACTCATGAGCAAGGCATACTCTTTTCCTTCCTCCACTTCATGAATCATTTTGATAGAAGGCTGCGCCACAGGATTTCCCTCGGAATCAAAATTCTTCTCATCAAAAGGAATAAACTCGAAATAGATATTATTATTTAGAACCAACTGCATTCCCTTAGCCTGCTCTCTGGTTTTGTAGCCTATAAAACCTTCACTAGACAAATAATTTTCTACATAGACAATCGGCTTGCCTAATAACTTTTCAAACCCTTTTTTGTAAGGTTCAAAGGCTACCCCTCCGTGCACAAAAAAGCTAAAGTTGGGCCAGATCTCGTGTATGTTTTTTAATTGATAACGCTCTATGACCATTTCCATACACATCTGACACCAAGCCGGCACCCCTACGATAAATCCAATATCCCAGTTAGGGGCTTTCTCCACAATTTCCTGGAGTTTTAAATTCCAATCACTGATAGCTGCAATGCGTCCACCGGGCTTATAAAATGTTTGAAACCAAAAAGGTCTTTTCTTGGCTAGAATGCCACTCAAGTCGCCAGCATACCAACCCGCTTTTCCTTTTTTCAAATCAGTAGTACCCCCCAACATCAAGAAACCCTTGGTCATAGCTTTCATACTGGCATCCTCATAGCGGGCAATACTTAGCAACTGTCGTAAATAGTTGACCATGTTACTGCGAAGCAGGTCATTGGTCACAGGAATATATTTGCTGGCCGCGTCCGAGGTGCCGGAGCTTAATGCATAATACTTGATCTTTCCAGGCCAGGTTACATCAGGAGTGCCATCAAGCGTTTTGATCCACCATTCCGCATAAATCTTATTATAGTCATGGATGGGAACCAACTCCTGAAACTTTTTTCCAGGATGCTTACTTAGCAATACCTGATCAAAATGATATTGTTGACCAAAGGCAGTAAACCTTGCTTTTTTTAAAAGTTTTTTGAGAACGCCTAACTGCTGTCTTCTGGCATCATTGACCGGTAACCGAAGGGCAGAGGCCAATGCTTTTGGAATTTTTAGCTCAATAATGGATGCCATGAATCTAAACAGGGTTTACCTCGCGAATATAAGCAATTGACACGGGGAGACAGTATCTTCGCGCATGCTCCGTTCAACACTAATTGAGGCCACGCACACCGGCGCAGCCGAGATCATGCGTTTTTTTCATCAGTCCTTCTCTGTTTCAAATAAGGAAGGTGTGAATAACCTAGTAACTGAAGCAGATCATGCCTCTGAAAAAGCGATCATGGCGGTAATACGTAACGTCTTTCCCGATCATCAAATTTTAGCGGAGGAAAGTGGCAAACTGGTGCAGGATTCTACTTATAAATGGATTATTGACCCCATTGATGGAACCGTCAATTTTGCACAAGGCATCCCACTCAACTGCGTGTCCATTGGTGTTGAATACGAAGGTGAAATTATTTTAGGGGCAGTGTACAATCCACATCTTAATGAGTTTTTTCTAGCAGAAAAAGGAAAGGGAGCCACACTCAATGACAAAGCAATTCGAGTAAGTGAAAAAACAGAAACCCTTAAATCCTGTTTAGTAACTGGGTTTCCGTATACTTATATCAATGAGCCCAATGGCCCCATAGAAGTATTTGAACGTTTTGTCCGTAAGGGAGTATCGGTGAGAAGACTGGGTTCGGCTGCCATCGATCTTTGCTGGGTAGCTTGTGGACGTTTCGATGGTTTTTTTGAACAGAAATTAGAGGCTTGGGATAGTGCAGCAGGTTATTTAATCGTAGAGGAAGCCGGAGGGAAAGTAACAGACTTTTCCGGACAAAAATTTTCTGTATACCAGCATAAATTGGTAGCCACCAACGGTAAAATACATGCTGAAATGCTGGAGGTAATTAATGGTCGTAAAGAACTTTAAATAATTAGTATGAGTAACGAACGTACAGAGATCAGCAGCTTGGGAGAATTTGGACTGATCGAACACCTCACCAAGAATATCGAACTACAAAACGCCTCATCCTTACTAGGAGTAGGAGATGATGCGGCGGTGATTGATCACTTTGGAAAACAAACCGTAGTTACTACTGATTTATTAGTAGAAGGCGTTCACTTTGATTTGACATACACGCCCCTCAAACATCTGGGATACAAATCAGTGATTGTAAACTTGAGTGACATCTACGCCATGAATGCAATCCCCACACAAATTGTAATTAGCATTGGAATCAGCAATCGATTTAGCGTAGAGGCTGTGAATGAAATATATGAAGGCATCTATGCGGCCTGTAATAAATATGGCGTGGATTTAGTAGGGGGAGACACCACGTCTTCTCAAAAGGGATTGATTATTTCAATCACCGCCATTGGCGAAGTAGCTCCTGATCAATTTGTGAAAAGAAGCACCGCAAAAAAAGGAGATTTACTTTGTGTGAGTGGAGATTTAGGAGGTGCTTATATTGGCTTGCTCTTTTTAGAAAGAGAAAAAAAGATTTTTATGGAAAGCCCCGGCGTACAACCCGATTTAGAAGGGGAAGCCTATGTTGTAGGCAAACTATTAAAGCCGGAAGCAAGAAAAGATATTGTTGAGTTTTTAGCTAAAGAAAACATTCAACCCACCGCTATGATGGATATCAGCGATGGGCTAAGCTCTGAAATTTTACATATCTGCAAACAGAGCAACTTAGGTTGTGTTCTCTATGAAGACAAGATTCCAATAGCAGATGCCACCCGAAATGCCGCTTTTAAATTTGAATTAGACCCTACCGCTTGTGCACTAAGTGGTGGGGAAGATTACGAACTGCTTTTTACCATTCCACAATTTGAGTATGATAAGCTGGTGTTGAACGAACAAATCAGTGTAGTAGGATACATGACAGAACCTGAACAAGGAACTTATATCATTACTAAAGGTGGAAACAAACACGCAATAACCGCACAGGGCTGGAATCACATGAAATAATGAGATCAGTTTTCATTGTTGTTATCTTGGTAAGCAGCTTAATAGGCTGTCGATTTACCCGTGATGCTTTTACGCCGACTAAAAAATATACACCGGCTGTTTTACAGAGAGATTATACGATTTTTCGACAAACACTCGAAGAGCATCATCCAGGTATCTATTGGTATACACCCAAAGAGCAACTAGATTATTATTTCGATCAAGGCTTCGCTCAACTAAAAGACTCGATGACGGAAGCCACTTTCAGAAAAACTCTCACTTACGTTACCGCACAAATCAAATGCGGACACACCACGGTTCGTTGGTCAAAAGAATGGTCTAAATATCTAGATACGACGAAACAACTTTCACTATTTCCTCTGAGTGTAAAAATTATCGGGACCCAAGCCGTAGTAACAGGAAATTTGCATCGCAAAGACTCCATCTTAACCAGCGGAACCGAACTAGTTTCTATTAATAGAAGGTCTATTCCTTTTTTAATTGACACACTGGGTAAATACATTTCACTGGACGGAGGTAATCGCACTGCCCGAGCACAATGGCTTAGTAACCGTGGAAATTTTGGCTCTCTGTTTGGTCTTGTTTTTAATACCGATAGCAGTTACCAGATTGAGTACGTAGACAATTATGGAAATAAGAAATCACAAGTAGTGAAACCCTTTGTTCCGATAATTGACACTAGCAAAGCCGCTTTTACTCCGTCTAAAAAAATATCTAAGAAGCCCTCCAGAGCCACGCTCCGCAAACAAAACCGCGATAGGGTCCGTCAACTGCAAATCGACACCGTAAATCGCACCGCCCTGATGCGACTGTCGAGTTTTGGGAAAGGATATCAATTGACTTCATTTTTTAGAAAATCATTCAAAGAGCTTCAACAACGTAAGATTCAATCGCTCATTCTTGATGTGCGCAATAACGGAGGAGGTATTATTAGAAACTCCACCCTATTAACCCGATATATTACGAATAGTTCTTTTACAATCGCGGACACCCTTGTTGCTGCTAGAATTAAGAGCAGTCGTAGCCGCCATCTAAAACATATTTTTTGGTATCGGGCAGCTATGTTATTCGTCACTAAAAAGAAAAAAGACGGACTTCGGCATTTTACCTACTATGAAAAGCATAAATTCTTCCCGAAAGAGAAAAATCACTTCCAAGGAAATGTATTCCTAATTACCGGAGGTAATTCCTATTCTGCCACTACCATTCTGGCCAATAAATTATCAGGAGAAGCCCATGTAAAAATTGTGGGTGAAGAAACCGGAGGCGCGGCTTATGGTAACTCCGCTTGGATGATGCCAAAACTAATTCTTCCCGGTACAAAATTGTCAATACAAGTTCCTCTTTATCGTTTTGTAATGGATAAAACTCAACCAAAAGACGGTAGCGGTATACAACCCACACATCCAGCCATACCCACTATTAAAAGTATCCGCGACAACAAAGATGTAAAAATGGAATCGGTGCTAGAGTTGATTAAGAAGTAATAATAAACCCATCCGCATCTTTTAAAAATGGCAAAGAGCTTCTTACCTGTTGTAGTAGCTCCATATCTAATACCACGGTATGCGCCACTTCGTGATCGCGCTCTGTAAAAAGTATTTCTCCCATGGGATCTATCACCATACTGTCCCCGCTATGATAAATTTGATTACCGTCGTTACCTACACGGTTCACCCCAATAACATAACACTGATTTTAGATAGCACGTGCTTGTAAAAGTGTCATCCAAGCGGTGCGACGACGCTCAGGCCAATTAGCCACGTATACTAATAGGTCGTATTCGGGTCCTTCTTCCTGTAATTGTTGACGGGCCCATACAGGAAAACGCAAGTCATAGCAAACTTGCAGATTAATCTTCCATCCATTTACTGAGGCAATCAATCGTTTAGAACCAGCGGCATAATGCTGGTCTTCCCCGGCATAACCGAAAAGGTGGCGTTTATCATACATGCCCAACTGGCCATTAGGCAGCATCCAAATGAGTCGGTTAAAATATTGTTCGGCTTCCTTAATGATCAAACTCCCTGTTAAAATAAGCTGGTTCTCTGCAGCTACCCGCTTCATCCAGGCTACGGATTCTCCACTCATCTCTTCTGCCAGCTCCTTGGGCTTCATACTGAACCCGGTGCTGAACATTTCAGGAAGAACCACCAATTGTGTTTTTCCCTTCAAGCCTTTGATTTTTTCTTCAAAGGCGTTGAGGTTGGCCAGTTTGTCTTCCCAAGTAAGGGTGGACTGCAGAAGGGTAACAGAGAGTGTGGACATGGTTAATTATTTCATAGTTTAGCCACCGCCGCACGTACCAATTCGGATTCAAAACCTTTGGCGAGCAGGTAGTCGGCGGTTTTTTTCTTTCGAATAATATATTGGTCTTTTTTCAAGGAGTCATATTTATCTACTGCGAGGCAGTGGAGGGTTTTACAATAGTCATCCTCTTCAATTTCCGCCATGGCCTTTCGAATACAATACGCGCTTACTTTTCGCTGTTGTAACTCATACTTGATGCGGACGCGCCCCCATCTTTTAACCCGCCATTTACCGCCGGCAAAGGCCAAGGCAAAACGCTCTTCATTGAGATAATCCTCTTCTATTAGAGAGCTGATCAGCTCATCATGCTGGCGAGAAGGACAGCCCAATTGGAAAAGTTTATCACGAACCTCCTGATGCGACCGCTCCTGGTAAGCGCAATAATGACGGAGCTTTTGCAGGGTTTGTTCTGGGGTCAACGCCTTTTTATACATCCCTCCAAAACTACCCAAAAAATCAGTAGTTTCGTCCGTAACCTACAATAGCATTTGTATGAAATTCATTGCGAATTCCTCCGTACTCCTCAAACAATTACAACATATTTCCGGAGTTATTAACACCAACACGGTGTTGCCTATTCTCGAAGACTTTTTATTCGAAGTAGAAAAAAATAAACTCACCGTAGTAGCCACCGACCTGGAGACAGTGATGCGTGTGCAGTTAGATATTGAAGCTAAGGATGCCGGAAAGGTTTGTATCCCTGCGCGCATCTTGATGGATTCGTTGAAAAATATCGGGGACCAACCGCTTACTTTTCATATCGATAAAAACTTCGCGATAGAAATTACCAGTGACAATGGTAAGTACAAGGTGATGGGAGAAAATCCTGACAATTTCCCCAAAGAGCCGGGTGCCGATGATACAACTTCATTCAGCATGAACGCTTCTGCCTTGCTCACGGCTATTAATAAAACAATTTTTGCCACTAGCAACGATGATCTACGCCCTGCTATGACGGGTGTTTTTTTTGAGTTAGACAAAAAAGGAATGCAGTGCGTAGCTACTGATGCGCATCGCTTAGTACGCTATAAAAGAACAGACGTGAAATGTCCAAAAACAGATTCTTTTATTGTTCCTCGCAAACCTTTGAATCTAGTTAAGGCGGCTATTCCTGACACCAATGAAGAAGTAATCTTAAGTTATAACTCGAATCATCTCTTTATCAAATACGGTACAACACAAATGAGTTGCCGACTGATTGATGCTCGTTTCCCTGATTATAAAGTGGTTATTCCGGCGGAGAATCCTTACCGCTTGACAGTGAGCACATCTGATTTTCAAAGTGCACTTCGTCGCGTAAGCATTTTTAGTAACAAGAGCACCAACCAAGTAGCTCTCAACATTACGGGTAATGAATTACAATTAGCCGCACAGGACGTAGACTTCAGCTTTGAAGGAAACGAGCGAATGAAATGTCAGTACACAGGTGAAGACCTCATGATCGCCTTCAACGCAAAGTTCTTAATTGAAATGCTGGGTGCTACTGATAGCGAGGAAGTGAATATTGAACTTTCTACTCCCACTAAGGCCGGAATTATTCGTCCTTCTGAAAAAGATGAGAACGAAGAATTATTGATGCTGGTGATGCCATTGATGTTGAACCAATAATCCACATATATGTGGGAGCAAATAATTCAACATTTCCAAGATCTTGAACAGCGTCCGCTGGAACGGATGGCGATGTTGGTGGGTGGTTTGTTATTCTTCTGGATAGTAGAAGGAGCTATCCCTTTATTCCCCCTTCGGTATAAAAAAAATAAGCTTCGACATGCGGGAGTAAATTTTGTATTCACGGTAATTCACCTGATCATTCATACGTTCCTAGCTTTACTTATTGTGGCACTTTCTGATTGGTGCCGAACAACTGAAACGGGCATTGTTTATTGGGTGGGCGCAGGCGTCGGCCTCACGGTGCTGATCGGAGTACTGGCCTTAGACTTCAGCAGCTGGTTGGTACATTGGGTAATGCATAAACAACCATTTCTTTGGCGCTTTCATTTGATTCATCATAGCGACACCAATGTAGATGTCACTACCGGACTTCGTCATCATCCGGGAGACAGTTTATTGAGAGGTGTTTTCTTTTTGTTGCTGATCGCTATTTCCGGAGCTCCTATGTATGCAGTAATGATCTATCAAACGCTCGTAGTGATCGCTACCGCATTTACACATGCCAATATCCGACTTCCCTTGGGCGTTGACCGTGCTTTGAGTTTTGTGCTGATCTCCCCCAATATGCACAAAGTGCATCACCATTGGAAACAACCATATACAGATACCAACTATGGAGCGGTATTTTCTATTTGGGATCGGCTATTTGGAACTTTCAGCACCCTAAAAATTGAAGAGGTACGTTACGGATTGGATCGTTATTATCCCGCAGAAAAAGATGAAGAGGTCATCACCCTCTTAAAAAAACCATTTCTCCCCCAGGAGGAGTGAGTAAATTTGTACCCATGAAGGTAGTCGCTATGATTCCTGCCCGTTATGCTGCTACGCGGTTTCCGGGAAAGTTGATGCAATTATTAGCAGGCAAAACAGTAATACGTCGAACCTACGAAGCAGCGATAGCTACTCATTTATTTGATCAAGTGATTGTAGTCACCGACAGTGATACGATAGCGCAGGAGATTCAGGCTGCGGGTGGACAATGTATCATGAGCAAGGGTGTACACGAAAGTGGTACCGACCGGATAGCAGAGGCAGCCCAGCAATTAGAAGCAGACATTATTATCAATGTACAGGGAGACACCCCTTTTATCAAACGTGAACCGCTGGAGAGTTTACTCAAAGAATTTGAAGACAGTTCTGTGCAAGTAGCTTCCATGATGCAAGTATTGACAAAGCTACAAGAGATCAATGATCCCAATTTTGTAAAAGTAGCCGTAGACCTGAAAAGAAATGCCTTGTTCTTTAGTCGTAGTATAATACCCTACCCGCGCGATACACAATCGAATCCGGTATACTACGAACATATTGGCGTCTATGCGTTTCGTAAAAAAGCATTGATGGATTTTACCTCTTGGCCTGTTTCCCCTTTAGAAGCCGCAGAAAAAGTAGAATGTTTGCGGTATCTCGAACATGGAGTGGGAATTCGTATGGTGATCACCGATTATCTAGGTGTAGAAATTGATACGCCCGAAGATTTAGCAAAAGCCTCTGATTTATTAGCTAACTTATAAGTTAACGTCAAGCGCAAAATAGTTGTATATGCAGTTCAGAAATTTTAAAATGGTCGGCTACGTAGTGTACGGCCGTGGTAGCTTTAATCAGATAGATGAAATCCTAGCTCCACAGCGCCAACAAGGAGCTCCTATGATATTTTTAGTAGATCATTTTTTTGAAGGAAAGCCTCTCGCCTCTCGTGTTCCCTTGCGCAACAATGATGAAATCATTTTTGTAGATGTGACGCTGGAACCAAAAACAACTTACGTAGATAAACTGGCTACTCAACTAAAAGAAAAGTTTGGGACCGTGAGTGGCATCATCGGAATTGGCGGAGGCTCTGCCATGGATCTGGCCAAAGCGGTTTCCTTAATGATGACAAACCCTGGCTCTTCTGCTGATTATCAAGGATGGGATTTGGTGAAATTACCTGGCGTATATAAAGTAGGCATTCCTACTTTGAGTGGAACGGGTGCCGAAGTATCTCGCACTACGGTGTTAACGGGCCCTACCCGCAAGTTGGGAATGAATTCTGATTTTACTCCGTTCGATCAAATTGTATTGGATCCTGAATTGACTAAAGACGCACCCGTGAATCAACGTTTTTATACGGGTATGGACTGTTATATTCATTGCATAGAAAGTTTGGAAGGCACCTATCTCAATGAGTTTTCAAAAAGCTACGGAGAAAAAGCGCTGGAACTTTGCAGAAAGGTGTTTGTTGACAAAAATAATTGGGATGACGAATGTGATGATCAACTAATGATGGCCTCCTACGCCGGAGGCATGAGCATCGCCTATAGTCAAGTGGGAGTAGCCCATGCGGTTAGTTATGGACTAAGCTACTTGCTGGGTACTAAACACGGTATTGGCAACTGTATTGTAATGAATCACCTCGAAGAATATTATCCGGCCGGGGTAAAAGAATTCAAATACATGGTGGAGAAAAACAACATTGAAATCCCTGCAGGCATTTGTAATAGTCTCAGCGAAGAACAATTTAATGCCATGATGGATGTATCGTTAGGCATGAAACCTCTTTGGGAAAATGCTTTAGGAAAAGACTGGGCCACCATTATGACCAGAAAAAAACTCAGAGCGCTTTACGAAAAACTCTGAGTTCATTTCATGTTTTACCCAAGAGTTAGTTTACTCTAATGTCTCTCATCTCCCGCATCATAAAGCGTGGCATGCCTTGCATACCAGGT
>JBMSWW010000015.1:0-17411 GCA_049425065.1 Chitinophagaceae bacterium | reverse complement strand
GCGCAGTTCATTTGTATACTGCTCTTCGCCAGCCACAAAACAAACTTTATAATCATACCGCTGAAACGTGGCAATGATATCAGAAATCTCGATTTTATTGAGTCGGATTGTAATCAGCATCATCCCCGTCTGCTCATTACTGAACGTATTTAATTGAGTTATCTGCGCATCATTACTCTCAACCAACTTGCTGAGATCCCCCAGAGAATATTGGTGAATCTCTTTTTCCACCACTATAAAAGCACCCTGTTCTTGTAATCCTAAAAATTGAGAAAGTTCGGCAAGCAACTCTTTGGCGGTTAACAATCCAACTAACTCCTGTTCTTCTCCTACCACGGGTATTAGTTGGAGCTCATGTAAAGAAGCCAATTGCAATGCCTGTAAAAAATGATCCTCCCACTTTACAAAAGGACGAGGTAAGATACCGATGTAACGCTGCAAAAGCTCCTGATCGTCTTCCACCTCTAACAAATATTGCTCTTGCGCCAATCCAATATACTGATCACCGTCTACCACCGGAAGCTGTGTTATCTGCTCATCTTGCATAATTTGTAGAGCACGAGCAACCGTGTCATAGGTATGAGCCCAGGGAACTACCGAAAGTGATATGTCTTTTATTAGCATCAGCTTGCCGTTGAGGCGCTCTGTAATTTAAGCAAGAATCCGTGCAAAATTCTATTGAACTCTTCTGGAACTTCCATCATAGGAGCATGGCCACATTTATCAATGAAATGAAGCTCACTATTGGGGATCAGTTTTTTAAACTCTTCCGCCACAAATGGAGGAGTGATCGTATCATTCTTACCCCATATTAGCAGGGTAGGCATTTTAATCTGGTTCAATTCTTCGCCCAGATTATTTCGAATGGCACTTTTAGCCAAGGCAATAATCTTAATAACCTTTAGGCGGGAACTAGTGATGCTGAATACTTCATCTACCAATTCTTTAGTAGCCATGGCAGGATCATAAAAAGTAAGGGCCGTCTTGTTTTTGATATACTCGTAGTCACCGCGCTTAGGGTAGCTATCTCCCATTCCATTTTCAAAAAGTCCGGAACTTCCGGTAAGAATCAGGGACTTTATGCGCTCTGGATTTTTGAGTGTATGTACTAAACCCACATGTCCACCCAATGAATTTCCTAACAGATGAACACCCGTCAATTGCATGGTCTCCAAGAAACGATGTACGTATTTAGCAAGCCCCCCCACCGATGTGTGGAGAATATCCATGTCTAATAAGGGTAGTAAAGGAACAATCACCCGGTTGTGATGACGAAAATATTCAATGAGTCCGGAGAAGTTACTGAGTGCCCCAAATAAACCATGAAGCAACACCAATGGCTCACCATTTCCTTCTTCCACATATCGAAACTTCTCTAATTGTTTGATCTCGTACGTCATAGTTAGCAGGCGCGTCAGTCTTCGCTAAATTAGTCATTTTCAGTCAATAATCAACTGCACCCCTTATCTTCTGTCAATTAAATTCGTATGATTTTTTTCAGCGGGACGGAATTTTTTCACTTAGTCCCGCAAAGAAATTTTCTAACTCACTGAACATGTCTTTGAATAAGGGGAATAGCGTAGCAAAACCCTCTATAATCTTAGGGCCCAAGGGGCTGATCAACGCATAGCTTTCGGAGGCGGCCGTAGTAGTTTCACTAAAAAGACCCAGCTCCACCGCGTAAAAAACAACTACACTATACGCCAATAAAAAAATCAGCCAATAGAACAAAATCCCCCCGAGCGTATTTACCCATCCCAACTTGACTACTTTGACTCCTTCTTCAATGGCATTCGCCACTAACCGAATCAATAGTACCACGCCAATAAAAACAATGAAATAAGAAACAGCCGGTAACCAGGCACCCTCCCATTTAAAATACTGTTGTAGATACGAGGCTGCCACTACGGAAAGTTTCATAGCCGCAGCAATACCCACCACAATCGCTACAAAAGAGAAAACCCCAACTATCAATCCTCTTTTATACCCCATATAAGTAGCAATCAACAACAGGAAGGCAAGAATAACATCTATTAACATGCAGAATATTTATGCGCTGTTACTTCGAGGTTAACAGCTCTTTTACTAAGGCGGCTACTATTTTCCCTTCTGCTTTACCGGCTAATTCTTTAGTGGCTACCCCCATTACTTTCCCCATGTCTGCCGGCGAGGATGCTCCGGTGCGGGCAATGATGTCTCCCACAATAGCTCGTACCTTTTCTTCACTTAATTGTTTAGGAAGAAACTGTTCTATCACTGCAATTTCTTCCTGCTCTTTTTGCGCCAACTCAGGACGATGCTGTTGTTGAAAAATTTCCAGAGAGTCCTTACGTTGCTTTACCATTTTCTGCAACAGTTTTATCTCCTCATCAGGGGTCATTTCAGTGGCAGCACCCTCGGCTGTTTTTGCTAGTAAAATTGCTGCTTTGATAGCACGCAGGCTGCGCAAGGCAGCTTCATCTTTGGCCAACATAGCGGCTTTTAGCCGGGTCATGATTTCTTGCTCTAACGCCATAGTCAATAATTATGCTTTATTTTCTTTCAGCTGTTTCTCTCTGAACTTTGCATAAAATTCTTTTGCAAAATTCTTCATCTCCTCTACCTGGTCAGCATACTGTGTAGCACGACCATAGGTGTCCGCCATCGTCATCATCGTCTGATAAAAGAAATCAGCCATCTCGTCTACCATCATATCCTTTGTCCATAGATCAATGCGAAGAGCTGCTTTTTCAGCGCCATCCCAAAAAGAGATCATCATGGCTTTGGCCGGTTGATTTTTTTCTGCCCCGGTATCACTGGCGCTCCAGCTTATAGCAGAAGGAATACGTTTTTCATCGGTATGGACGTCAATAGATATGGTAGACTTATGCATGATAAAATTTATGAGGGACAAAGATACGCAGGGTCAGCTTGCAAAGGACTGTAGAAGCCTGTAAAATCGTTGGAGAGGTTGGGTATTTAGCAAGCGAGCATTTTGCTCTTTTCCCTGTAAAATTAGTTGCGAACGGAGCGTTTCGTCTTTATAAATCAGCATCATTTTATCAGCAAGATCTTGCAGGCAATCGGGCTCAGTATACAAAGCAGAGGTTCCAGCCAATTCCTCTGCCCTGGGTGTACGAGGAATTAAAAGCGGCTGCTCCAGCTGCAATGCTTCCACCACACGCGCTTCAAGACTTGCTAACGAATCTGCGGCTATTAATGCATAGGCCGACGCTGCCAGCCGATATCGCTCCTCCACTGAAATAGAACCAGTTATTACCACGTCTTCACGAAACTTATAGGTAGCGAACTTCTTAGTAAAGTCGCTGAGATTTTCTTCCAATGAAAAAGGGAGCACCAGTTTCATGTTCGATTGCTGCCTCTTTTTAAATAAAGAAAAAGCTTTCAATAGAGCTAGCAGTTGATCCTCTTGTTGTAGATCTTCCGCCAACATAAAAAATTGACGCCCCTCCGTATAGTCCAATTGACATTGCATTTTTTCTGCGGGGTTAAGAGGCTTTGCCCAAAAAAAAGGCATGGGCGTAATCACTTGAACACGATCCTCCTTTATATGCAGCAACGGTTGCCAATGAGCGAATGAAGCTTGGGAGGGGAAAATAATAGCTGCCGCCCCAACCACTTTTTGCTTCAACAATCGAAGCTGTGATTTTTTTGCCGGTAAGGCAGTATCAGTAAACAAAACAACCTGCGGGCAATGGGTTGTCACATGGAGCGAGTCTGCTAAGGTTACTAAAACATTGGGGGCCCAGTTCTTTATTTTTTTTTGTAGCGACCACTGTGTGCCTAGCGAAAAAAAGAATCGGGAAGAGGCGAAGCTGTCTACCCATACATTTTGAGGCAAGGGAGGCAGTACCTTTTTATCTGTCAACAACAAAAGTTCATTTTGGGGCTTTGCCCCCGTCAATTGATGCAACCAAGCAAGTGTAGTTTCCGTGGCTGAGGAGCCAGCTTTGTGATTGATCAAAAAGGCGATTCGCATGAATCACAAAGGTAAACCGAAGCCCCACTTGTACACTCTGCTTCTGTTCCCTATCTTTGAGCACTATGGATGCCCAAAAAATGGAGTACAATACCACCCGCAACCATCTCACGATGCGGGAATATGGTCGCCATGTGCAGCGCATGATTGAACATGTGCAAACTATCGAAGACCCCGAGCGTCGCCAACGTAATGCACAGGCTGTGATTGAATTAATGGGATTTTTAAACCCCCATTTAAAAAATGTAGAGGATTTCAGACATAAACTATGGGATCACCTGTTTTTAATTGCTGATTTCAAATTGGACGTGAAATCACCCTACCCCATTCCTACTCGCGAAACGCTAAAAGCAAAACCTAAACCGCTTCCTTACCCCAAGCGTCACCCTCGTTATTCTCACTTAGGTAAGAATCTTGAGCTGGTAGTAGATAAAGCATTGCAAGAAGAAAATCCAGAGAAAAAACTCGGATTCGCCAATGCGATTGCTTATTATATGAAGCTCGCCTATAATACTTGGCATAAAGAACTTATTTACGACGATGCCATACAAAGCGAACTGGATACCATTACCAATGGCCAGTTAACATTTACCAACACGCCCTTTATCAAGGCTTACCGTCCTCAACCAGAAAGAGAAATGGGTAGAGGGTTTGGTAAGGGACGTGGCAAGTTTCGCCCACAGGGCAATGGAAGACCCAACCGCCCAGGCGGAGGCAACTTCAAGAAAAAACGCTATTGATCTTCTTACGAGGATCCACCCATGTTGCAGGCAACTCATAAGCTTATTATTATTGCAGCCCCTTCGGGTGCTGGAAAGACCTCGATTGTTCGGCACTTGTTACAAACATTCCCCGATCAGTTGGGCTTCTCTGTTTCCTGTGCCACGCGCGTTCCCCGCAAAAATGAAAAAGACGGAGTAGATTATTATTTCATTAGTGAGGAAGAGTTCAAAAAACAAATTGAGAAAGACGCCTTTGCTGAATGGGAAATGGTGTACGAAGGAAAATATTATGGCACACCCCGCAGTGAACTAGAGCGAATTTGGCAACAAGGCCAAGCTCCTTTACTAGATGTAGATGTAAAAGGAGGCCTGAATGTAAAAAAATACTACCCCAATAGTCTTGCCATATTTGTGGAACCCCCATCCATGGAAATATTAAAGGAGCGACTGGAAGGACGAGGAACTGAAACTCTGACTTCTTTGCAAGACCGCCTTTCCAAAGCGAGTTTTGAAATGAGATTCCGCAATGAGTTTGATAAAATTGTGATCAACGATTCTCTGGAAAGAGCCTGCAGGGAAGTGGAAGGATGGATTCGCTCCTATTTATCTTTGTAACTATGATCGCCTGGCATTCTATACTATGGTTTGTAGTGACCCTTTTATTGATGGGTTTTTTTGCCGGCATTGAAATGGCTTTCTATAGTGCCAACCGATTGAGTTTGGAATTGCGTCGCCGGCAAAATGAAAAAGCCTCTCGCACTGTAAAAGATTTTTTTGAATCCCCCGATCGTTTTTTGGGGACTACCTTGTTGGGCTTTACTTTCTTTCTTGTAGTGCTAGGACTGCAATTAAGCGGAGTTACTCAATTGATCTGGTTACGTTTTCATATTGGCTCCGATTCCATTCGTTTGATAGTAGAAATTATCCTCGCCACCTTTATTGTGCTACTGTTCGGCGAGTTTATTCCTCGTGCTATTTTCAGAGCTAATAGCAACCGCTTATTATTACAACTTGCTGGCCCCACAAATATTTTTTACAAACTACTTTCCCCCGTAGCCACGGCCATGATGGATGCAGCTGAATGGGTACTTAAATATATAGTGGGTTTACGCATAAGCCCTCACAAAGAGGCTATTCAAAGAACCGATTTGAAGTACTTTTTTATTGAGCAAGAGAAAGATGAACGAAAAGAACGCAGCGCTCAGTTAATGGAAAACGCACAGGAACTGCCTAAGGTAAAAATCAGACAGTGCCTGGTACCCCGAAAGGAAATTGTAGGTATTGAGAGCAAAGCTCCGGTTGAGCAATTGAAGAATAAGTTCATTGACACTAAGCTAAGCAAACTAGTAGTGTACGAAAACAATATCGATCATATTATTGGGTATGTGCACCAACTGGATTTGTTTGCAAAACCCTCTACCATCAGCGAAGTACTTCACCCCATCCCTGCCGTTCCGGAAAGCATGAGCGCTTCTGACCTGATTGGAAAATTTACCAAAGAAAGAAAGAGTATTGCCTGGGTAGTGGATGAATTTGGAGGTACCGCAGGGATTATTACCATGGAAGATGTGTTGGAAGAATTATTCGGAGAAATCCATGACGAGTACGATACCGAGGACTTTGTAGAAAAACAACTGGGCGACAACGAGTACATTTTTGCAGGACGAATAGAATTAGACTACTTAAACAACAAGTATAAACTGGAGTTATATCAAGAAGAGGCAGAAACCCTATCAGGATACATTATCAATTACCATGAAACAATCCCTCGTCAAAAAGAGCGGATTATTATCGGGGACTATGAATTTGAAATCCTACATGTGAGCGATACCCGTATTGAAACAGTTCGAGTACGACGTCTTTCCTAATTTAAGATCCATAGGGATTGTATATTTGCGGATCATTTATTAGCATGGCATTGCTTGATTTTTTAGACAGGAGAGGTTCTTCCGAACCAGGAGAAATGACCTTCATTGATCATTTGGAAGAATTGCGCTGGCATATTATCCGGTCTGTTATTGCTATTCTGATTGGGGCCGTTATAGTTTTTAGCTATTCAGATTTTGTGGTAGGAGAACTTCTCTTTGGGCCCACAAGTCCTGATTTTGTTTCGGCGCTCTGGCTCTGCAAATTGGGACATCAAATCGGCATCGGTGATGCGCTTTGCTTTCAACAAGTAAAAGCCCAATTCTTAGAAAACACCATGACCGGTCAGTTCATTGCTTCATTCACGTTGGCATTTGTGGGCGGCTTCATCTTAGCATTTCCCTATGTCTTTTGGGAATTCTGGCGCTTTGTAAAGCCTGCCCTCTCTGCTCAAGAATTAAAAACAACCCGCGGCGTAATCTTTTGGGTGTCCCTTTTATTCTTTACAGGCGTTGCCTTTGGCTATTATATCCTGACTCCTTTCATGGTAAATTTTTACTTCAACTATAAGCTCAGTGATCAGATTTTAATTATGCCTTCTTTCTCTGATTACCTAGAAAATCTGATCTACACTACGTTGGGTATTGGCCTATTGTTTCAACTGCCTTTATTAATGAGTGTACTGGCCCGTATTGGCCTGATTACTTCACGTTTTTTAAGGCAATACCGCCGCCATGCTTTTGTGATCATTCTGATTGCGGCGGCTATTATTACCCCTTCTACTGATCCTTTCAGTTTAACCATTGTTACAATTCCTTTATACTTATTATTTGAAGCGAGCATTATTATTACCGCTCGTATCAATAAGCGCCAGGAAAAAGAACAAGAACAGGAATGGAGTTAACCTATTAATGTCTTGCCATGCAATCTTCTTTTAATTTAGAATTACCTATTGCCCTAGGCAGCGATCATGCCGGCTTTGAGTACAAAGAAAAACTCATCTTATTCCTGGAAGAAAAAGGGTTGAGATTTATTGATCACGGGGCACATAGTACCAACTCCGTAGATTATCCAGACTTTGCGCATCCTGTGGCTAAAGATGTAACTGAAGGTCGTGCTGCTTTTGGCGTCTTGATTTGCGGCAGTGGCAACGGAGTGGCAATCACAGCTAATAAACATGATAACATCAGAGCCGCACTTTGCTGGGGAGAAGAATTGGCCCAGTTGGCTCGACTGCATAATGATGCCAATATACTTTGCATCCCTGCTCGCTTTGTAAGCGAAGAACTTGCCGAAAAAATGTTAGCCGTTTTCATGACTACCGCCTTTGAAGGAGGAAGACATCAGAACCGCGTGAATAAGATCGGCTGCCACTGATCTATTGACCATTCATCCAATTTTATTCTCACTTCACAGAGAAGGGGCTATATTTAAGGATACCTAATACTACCCGTATGAAAAGAACTATTGCTCTATGGCTATTGGTGGCACCCTTCGCCTTGGTGGCGCAGAAAAAAGATAAGGTGGCTATGAAAGCTGCCTCTTCTATCACCGTCGCAGACATGCAACGACATCTTTACACCATTGCTAGTGCTGAAATGGAAGGAAGAGATACTCCTTCCCCTGGTCTTGAAAAAGCAGCCAACTATATCGAAGACCATTTTAAATCCTTAGGATTGACCCCTGGCAATAATGGCAGCTATCGTCAATACTATCCTTTGTATAGAGACTCGATGACTTATACAGCTGTTACAATCAATGGAAAAACGTTGCAAACAGGTAATGATTTTCAGCCTTTGACTTCCAACTACACTGCAGGTATGCGCTTCGGAGAAATTGTCTTTGCGGGATTTGGTGTAGTAGACGGAGAGGAATACAATGATTATAAAGATCTAAATGTAGCAGGAAAATTAGTCTTGATTGCAGATGGCTCTCCAGTAGGTTATAAACCAAAACCCGGAACCAACGCTTTTAATTCGCCTGCATCCCTCAATGGTAAATTAGCTACTGCTATGAGTCGTGGTGCCGCTGCGGTGCTGATTATTCATTCTAATTTTCCACGTAAGGTGGCCAATACTACCAGCAACTGGAGTATGAATGGATTTAAAAACTCACAGCCCTTATTTGGTTTTTATATTTCAAGCGAATCCGTTGCTTCTTTATTAAACACTGAAGAGAAAACTTTATTAGAAAAAATCAAGAACGGAGAAGTTGTCCGCAAATCTTATAAAGCCTCAATCTCCTTAGATTATCAAAAGCAGGTTCAACAAACCAATGTTTCCAATGTATTAGCCCTGTTAGAAGGGACTGATAAAAAAGATGAGTATGTGGTGCTTACTGCACACTATGATCACGTAGGCAAACGTGCAAACGGAACTATTTATTACGGAGCAGATGATGACGGAAGTGGCACTACCGGTATCCTCGAACTAGCAGAAGCATTTGCTTTGGCAAAAAAAGAAGGCAAAGGTCCCCGCCGCAGCATTTTATTTATGACAGTGAGTGGTGAAGAAAAAGGACTTTGGGGTAGTCGTTATTATTCCGAGAATCCTGTTTACCCCTTGGAAAAAACCAGCGTGGATTTAAATATCGATATGATTGGTCGCATCGGTTCAGAATATTTAAAAGACAAAGACTCTACCAACTATGTCTACATAATCGGAGATGATAAACTAAGCTCTGATCTGGCTCCAATAGCTGATAAAGTAAACAAAACCTACAGTAACATAAAACTGGATCGCAAGTTCAATGATCCTAAAGATCCCAACCGTTTTTATTATCGCAGCGACCATTACAATTTTGCAGACAAGGGCGTCCCCATTATCTTTTATTTTAACGGTGTACACGCTGACTATCATAAGCCCACAGACACTCCTGATAAAATACATTACCCATTGATGGCTAAAAGAGCACAGTATGTTTTTCATACCGCCTGGGAAATGGCTAATCGCGAGGCGATGTTAAAACGCGATATCAAATTAGACATGCCTCCGAGAGGATTTTAAATAGATTTTAAACAACGAGTAAAAAAGTCCCGCTGATTGGCGGGACTTTTTTTATGCAGGGATTGATAAAATCACCAACCTAATACCCAGGCAAAAATTAGTGGCGCCACAATGGTTGCATCACTTTCTACAATGAACTTAGGAGTATGAATATCTAGTTTACCCCAGGTGATCTTTTCATTGGGCACCGCGCCGGAATATGAACCATAAGAAGTAGTAGAATCACTGATCTGGCAGAAATAACTCCAGAAAGGCACATCATGCCATTCCAGGTCTTGATACATCATGGGTACCACACAGATGGGAAAGTCGCCGGCAATACCGCCACCAATCTGAAAGAAGCCTACTCCTTTTCCTCCTGAATTTTCACGATACCAATCAGCTAACCAGGTCATGTACTCAATACCACTCTTCACTGTAGAAGCTTTCAACTCTCCTTTAATCACGTAACTGGCAAAAATATTACCGGTAGTACTGTCTTCCCAACCAGGAACCACAATGGGTAAGTTGCGTTCTGCCGCAGCAATGATCCAGCTGTCTTTAGGATCAATCTCATAGTATTGTTTCAATTCTCCGCTCAATACTACTTTGTATAAAAACTCATGCGGGAAGTAGCGCTCACCCGCTGCTTCGGCGTCTTTCCATTGTTTTACCAAATGCTTTTGCAATCGACGAAAGGCTTCTTCTTCAGGAATACAGGTGTCGGTTACACGATTATAATGATTCTCTAATAAGTCCCACTCTTCCTGGGGGGTTAAATCACGATAATTAGGAATGCGCTTATAGTGAGAGTGCGCTACCAGATTCATCACATCCTCTTCGAGGTTAGCACCAGTACAGCTGATTATATCCACTTTATCTTGACGGATCATTTCTGCCAGAGAAACCCCCAACTCAGCAGTACTCATGGCACCTGCCAGAGTCACCATCATCTTCCCTCCTTCCAGTAAATGCTGCTCATACCCTTTGGCCGCATCCACTAGGGCAGCGGCATTAAAATGACGATAATGATGTTCTACAAATTTTGAGATCGGACCTTTATTCATGTTCATTTTTTTGATCCGCCTTCAGATCACAAGACCGTGAGACATTGCGGGCCGCGCAAAGATACATTTTCAACGATATGAAGAAATAAACGGAACTTTAGAGATTATGAAACGTATACAATTGTTGCTGCTATTGGTAATGGGTCCTTGGATCCTAATGTCTCAACCTTCTTGGAGAGATTCGGTAGATGTAAGCCTTCCCTTAGAAGGAGGCAGCTTGCAAGGAACTCTTTTTACTCCCTTGGGTATTAAAAAACCGCCAGTGGTACTGATCATTGCCGGATCAGGACCCACTGACAGAAATGGGAATAGTCCTATGGTGGCGGGTAAAAATAATTCACTATTGCAATTGGCCGATAGCTTAGCCAGCCATGGGATTGCCTCTTTGCGCTATGACAAACGAGGCATTGCAAAAAGTCAGGTGAAAGGGTTGAAAGAAGAGAACATGCGTTTTGGGGATGGAGTCAACGATGCCATTGCTTGGATTCAATGGCTGAAGAGCAAGGGATATAAAAAAATATATATTGCCGGACATAGCGAAGGTTCGCTGGTAGGAATGGCTGCTGCCAACCTAGAAAAACTGAGCGGCTTCGTAAGCTTAGCCGGCTCCGGAAGACGAATTGATATAGTTTTGAGAGAACAATTACAAGCGGGGACTGGGCCTGATAGTTTAAAACAATTAGCAGGCCGTTATTTAGATACATTGCTAAGCGGGGCAAGGCTTGCAAAGCCTAGCCCACTATTATTTTCATTATTCAGACCTTCCGTACAACCTTACATGATATCTTGGTTACAATATGACCCTTATTCCTTGATGGCATCCCTGTCTTGTAAAACGTTGATTGTGCAGGGTAAAAAAGATATTCAGATAAACGAAACAGATGCGCGGCTTTTACACGAAGCCAATCCCAAATCTTTGCTAGTACTGGTTGACGACATGAACCATGTTTTCAAAGCGGTAAAAACGGATAGCAGAGTCGACAATTTGAAAGCTTACTCAGACGCTTCGCTCCCTGTGATGGGCGAATTAGTACAGGCGATGGTAAAGTTTATTAATTAAAGAATTGTCCACTATGCAGCAGGTAAGTTAATCTATCTGTCATTCAGCAATTCCTTTTAATTTTGAAATTGTAATGAAGTATAAATACATTCTGCTGCTATTAGTGGGGTTCAGCTTGTCTCTTTTTCTCTCTTGTAGAGAGAGCTCACAACATTCCCTGGCTAAGAAAGAACTGGCAACCCCTAAAAGAAATAAGGTGGTGATTAACCCCTTTCAACCAGTGGATGTTTCTCCGATGGATGTTTGTTATTGGCCTGCCGACTATCCCAAATTACGGATGGCTGGTCAACTTAAAACTCCTCCTTTAGCACGCGTCATTTATAGCAGACCGCAGCTGCAAGGAAGAAAAATATTCCCGGAGATTTTACAGTATGAACAGCTTTGGAGACTAGGCGCCAACGAAGCCACCGAATTACAACTATTTAAAGATGTAGAAATTGAGGGGCAACTGATTAAAGCAGGCAGATATACGCTTTACTGTATCCCTCATCCTGAAAGTTGGACAATTATCTTCAATACCACCACAGATACTTGGGGACTTCGCGAAGAACAAAGCACTGACTTTGCAAGAGTAGAAGTTCCGGTAACTCAAACATCACTGGAGTTAGAACATTTTACGATGGTATTCTTAGAAAAAGAAACACAAACTGAATTATTTATTGGCTGGGGACAATTAGCCACGCGTATTCGATTTAAATTTTGATCTATGAGCTCATCCAACAAAACATGGAAGGCCGCTACTCAATTTGTGCATGCAGGTGCACATCCCGATCCTTCTACCGGAGCTATTATGACTCCTATTTGAGTATGCAAGAAGTCAAAACCCTACGCGTAAAGCATTAGAAGAAGCTTTAGCGGTATTGGAAGGAGGCAATTATGGACTTTCCTTCGGCAGTGGGGTAGCGGCTACTGATGCAGTGATAAAGTTATTATCCTCCGGAGATGAAATAATCTGTGGTAATGACATGTATGGGGGTACTTATCGTTTATTCACGAAAGTGTTTCAACGCTTAGGTATTGTTTTTCATTTTGTAAACACTACGGATCTAACACAAATTGAAAAGGCCGTCAATTCAAATACAAAATTGATTTGGCTCGAAACACCTACCAATCCGTTGATGAACATTACTGATATTGCTGGCGCATCCGCCATAGCAAAAAAACATGGATTGATATTGGTGGTAGACAATACGTTTGCTTCTCCTGCCTTACAACAACCACTCAGCTTAGGAGCCGATATTGTAATGCATTCCGCTACTAAATACTTGGGGGGTCATAGTGATGTTATTCAGGGAGCCCTGGCTATGAAAAGCGAAGAGCTTCGTGAGAAGTTGCATTTTATACAGAAAAGTTCAGGCGCCGTACCCGGACCCATGGACTGCTTTTTAGTATTGCGTGGTATCAAAACATTGGGTATTCGCATGAGAGCGCATTGCGAGAATGGAGAAAAAGTAGCTCATTGGCTACGTAATCACCCCAAAGTGAAAAAAGTCTATTGGCCTGGCTTTATTGACCATCCCGGACACGCCGTAGCAAAGGCACAAATGAAAGGATTTGGCGGAATGATTTCTTTTGAATTGGCTAGTGACAATATTGAAGACACTAAAAAAGTTCTTTCTGCGACACGAGTATTCTCCCTCGCAGAAAGTTTAGGCGGTGTTGAATCCTTGATCAACCATCCGGCTACCATGACGCACGCCTCTATTCCCAGAGATGAGAGAATCAAAAATGGTTTGTCGGATACATTGATCCGTCTTTCAGTAGGTATTGAAGATGCAGAGGATTTGATTGCAGATCTGGAACAAGCCATTGGATAAGGTTGGTATAAGTGGACAACGTGTATTATTCGCATGAATTAAAAAAATTACTGAATAAAAAAGTAAAGGAATATAACCGGCAAAATTTTATTGCCACCGACCCCATATCCATTCCGCATCGATTTACATTAAAACAAGACATTGAAATAGCCGGATTCTTTGCAGCTATTTTTTCATGGGGCAATCGAACTACCATTCTAAAAAAAAGTGATAACCTATTAATTCGAATGGATCATTCGCCATTTGATTTTATTAAGCATCATCAGCCGATAGATCTCAAAAATTTCTCAGATTTTAAACACCGCACCTTTCAGCCCACCGATATCCTTTATTGTATCGAGTTTTTAAAAAATCATTACCAACATAGTTCAACATTAGAAGCGGCCTTTTCAATTAGCCACTCAACTATGGAGAGTAGGCTCAACGCTTTTCATCATTACTTTTTTTCTCTACCCGATGCTCCAGACAGAACCCGTAAGCATATTCCGAGTCCAACACGAGGTTCTACTTGCAAGCGCTTGAATATGTTTTTACGATGGATGGTTCGTAAAGATGAACAAGGAGTAGACTTTGGGATTTGGTCAGCAATTAAGTCTTCTGAACTAATATGTCCCGTAGATGTACATGTGGCTCGCGTGGCGAGGACGCTCGGCTTAATTACACGCAAACAAACAGACTGGATAACCGCACAAGAGCTAACTCATGCGCTTGCTGAATTTGACGCCGACGATCCGGTGAAATATGATTTTGCCCTATTCAATATGGGCGTGCATGAATAGTCTCAGTCTTCTAAGACTTCTTCTCAAACATCAGCGCCTTCACCTTTTCTTTATCTTCTTTCTCATTCTTCAAATCAAACATGGTCCCAAACACATGGTCCCATAGGGTAGAGCTTACCCCAAAACCTTGATGCTCATTTTTATAATGATGTAAGTGGTGATTGCGCCATAATGGTTTCATCCATTTAAAAGGAGGGTTCCAAGCATGGATGGCATAGTGCATAGATCCATAGAGTAAATAGCCAATTAAAAAGCATGGGAAAAACATATACACATAGGTCTCTATAACTAAATACATAATGCCAAACAAAGTAGAGGCAATTACCAAACTTGGAACAGGAGGCATAAATAAACGCTGACGATCACGGGGAAAATGATGATGGTTGCCGTGCAGCGTATATACAAATTTGGTAGCCCCAGGAGTTTTAGGGATCCAATGAAATAAAAAACGATGGGCGAAGTATTCAAAGAAGGTCCAGAAAAACATACCAGAGAAAAACACCGCTACAATTTGCCCTGCCGAATATCCGTAGCGGGAGGATGCCAAATAAATTATATAGCTGAGTATAGGGATATACATTCCCCAGATGACCAGGGGGTGGGCTTTCGTGAAGGCCTCGAGAAAATCACTTTTAAAGAGACGAGCCTGCCCTTTATTGTGTATTTTTTCAAATTCCATGGCGCAAAGATAATACGGAAACAATCGTGAGAGATGATCCTGGTCATTCCATTATGTTTTAATTAACCTCAGTACCTTCGTTGGATCGAAAAATGAGTTTATGAAGCTGCTGAGTTATTTAAAAGACGGTCAAGAACAATTAGGCGTGCTGGTGAATGACCTGGTGTATGATATGGAGGTATTGCACCCTGACTTGCCCAATAGCATGAATTTATTTCTCAACTACTGGGACGACTTTTTCCCTATTGCACAAGCCGGGGAATTACTCCTAAAAGAAGGGACGCGTAGCACTAATAAATCAACCCCATTGGCCTCATTACAACTAATGGCACCGGTTCCTTTTCCTTCTTCCTGCCGCGACGGATATGCCTTTCGCCAGCACGTAGCCGCTGCCCGCAGAAATCGTAAAGTGGACATGGTCCCTCAGTTTGATGAATATCCTATCTTCTATTTTACCAACCATCATAGTATTCAGGGCCCTGGGGAAATCCGCTGCATGCCTGATCATTTTGAAAAGCTGGACTTTGAATTAGAAGCCGCCATTGTTGTTTGTAAGCATGGACGCAACATCCCTGCCGAAGCCGCAGAAGATTACATTGGAGGATTAATGATCATGAATGACATGAGTGCAAGAACCTTGCAGATGGAGGAAATGTTACTCAACCTCGGTCCTGCAAAAGGAAAAGATTTCTCTACCGTGATCGGACCTTGGCTAGTCACCTTAGATGAATTGGCACACTTGGAAATTTCTGCTAAAGAAAATCATGTTGGTAAAAGCTGGAACATGAAAATGACCTGCCAAGTAAATGGAGTACAAGTGAGTGAAGGAAATTTAGGAGACATGGACTGGACCTTTGCAGAAATAATTGAGAGAGCTTCTTATGGTGCAGATCTTTATCCTGGCGATGTAATAGGAAGTGGAACCGTGGGTACTGGTTGTTTTTTAGAATTAAATGGAACCGGAAAACTAAATGACCCTAACTATAATGAGCAATGGTTGAAACCCGGAGATACTGTCACGATGAATATTGAAGGATTAGGAGAATTACAAAACACTATTGTGAAAGAAGAAAGCAACTGGAGTATTTTACAACAAAAGAAAAAGGCCCACTCATAATATGCGAATTGAACTTAATAACTTAAATCCTGCAGTGCGACAGTATTTTCTGCAGAATGTGGTAGCTCCTCGTCCCATTTGCTTTGCTTCAACCATTGACAAACAGGGCCGTGTAAATTTGAGTCCTTTCAGTTTTTTCAACTTGTTCTCTTCTAATCCACCCATTGTTATTTTCTCACCTGCCAGAAGAGTGCGAGATAATACCATCAAGCACACCTTGGAAAATGTAATGGAAGTTCCCGAGGTGGTGATTAATATGGTCACCTACGATATGGTGCAACAACAATCCTTGGCTAGCTGTGAATTTGGAAAAGAGGTGAATGAATTTACAAAAGCAGGATTTACCGAAGAACCTGCTACACTGGTGCTTCCTCCTATGGTGAAGGAGAGTAAGGTGAAAATGGAATGTCGGGTACAGGAAATAAAAACCTTGGGCAATGAGGGCGGTGCTGGCAATTTGGTGATTTGTGAAGTATTGTGTTTGCATATTGATGACAGCCTCTTGGATGCGCAACAAAAAATAGATCCAAGACAATTACCACTAGTAGCAAGACTAGGAGGAGATTGGTATTCGGTGGTAAACGAACAAAGTTTGTTTCAAGTACCCAAGCCCAATATGCAATTAGGAATGGGTATTGACGCATTGCCTCTTTCAATTCGCACCAGTAAAATTCTTTCGGGTAATAATTTAGGACAGTTAGCTAATTGTACCAGCATTCCTGTGGTTGATGCTTCATTTCAAGATGACCACCTTAAACAAATTATCCAGTATTATTCAGTGAATCCGGAGGAGATGGAAAAAGAACTACATCGCTATGCGCAACAACTCCTGGAAAAGGGGAATACAGAAGGCGCTTGGCAGGTTTTACTGTCGGGTGTGTAACTATTTTTTTCCAAATACTTTTTGTAGTAGCGTTGAAGTTTGCGCGGCAGGATCTTTACGAATCAAAGATTCTTGTTGAGCTATTTGATCAAAGAGTGCTGCCAATGATTTTTCTACTACATAACCCGTTAAATCAGGATTGAGTTTTTTAAAACTCGTAGGCAATTTGTTATATGTATTTACAATATCCGCGTAGTACTTGGTGGCCTCTGTTTTATCCAAAGAGGTTTTAACAGAAGGAGTAAAAACAACTTTTAAGGAGTCTGTAGTCTTATTTTGAAAGTAATCGGTAGCCGCTCTGTTACTACCCCGAACAATAGTCAGGGCATCCGTTAAGGCCATGCCTTTAATGGCCGATGCAAATATTGGCTTGGCCAGTGCAACAGCTTCTTCAGCCCCTCGATTCATGGCCAAAATAGCTTTGTCTACCTCATTACCCAGGCCGGCATTCCTCAGCA
>JBMSWW010000014.1:0-18091 GCA_049425065.1 Chitinophagaceae bacterium | reverse complement strand
TTGCAATCTCCTCCGCAGCTTCAAGGTTGGTCTCCAAGGCGTTTTGCTCTTGATTATTTCCAACGCTTTTATATCCACTGTTTACATCAATTACATGTAAAGCTTCGGTATGCTCAATAATGATATAAGCGCCACTGTCGAGGTTGACGGTTTTGCCGAATGAAGACTTTACTTGCTTGGTTACGCCATACGTATCAAAAATGGAAGATCCATTTTGATAATAGGCTACAATATCTGCCTTCTCTGGCGCAATACGTTGAATGTAACTCTTGGTGTCGTCAAAAATACTTTTATCATTTACCACAATTCTGTTGAAATCTGCGTTGAGCAGATCGCGAAGAATGCTGGTGGTTTTGGTTTGTTCACTCAAAATTTTGGCAGGGGCTACCGCTCCTTTTAAATTTTGCTGAATGGTTTTCCAAAGTTGGGTAAGGGTAGAAAGATCTTCATGTAACTCTGCCGTCTTTTTTCCTTCTGCGGCAGTACGAACAATCACGCCAAAGTTCTTCGGCTTGATGGCTTCTACAATTTTTTGTAATCTCTTTCTTTCTTCAGAAGAATGAATTTTTCGGGAGACGGCTACAATATCATTGAAAGGGGTAAGTACCACAAATCGACCTGGCAATGAAATTTCACAACTTAGTCGGGGTCCTTTAGCGGCAATGGGTTCTTTTAAAATCTGCACCAAGATCGAAGGCTTCCCGGTCAGTACTTCATTGATCTTGCCCGTTTTTACAATTTCGGGTTCCACCGTGAATTTACCGAAGTCTAATCCTTCTTCTGATTGATCGTTGACGGAATACTGTGTGAATTTTATAAGCGACTTGGCATAAGGACTCAGGTCGGTGTAATGCAAGAAAGCATCCTTTTCAAAGCCTACCTCTACAAAAGCAGCATTGAGACCTGGGATTAATTTCTTGACCTTACCCAAATAAAGGTCACCTACCGCAAAACTGGCATCCGATTTCTCGCTATGCAGCTCTACGAGCTTCTTATCCTCCAACAGAGCGATTTCCACACCCTGCGAAGTTGCGTTGATGATTAACTCCTTGTTCATTACAGTATATAACTGTAAAACCTTACTGGTCAGAAGGCAGTTGCGTGTGAGGGTCAACAAACACTATAATAACCGAGGGAAACTGGGAATAAATGAATGAGCGCCGAACATGCCGACACCCTTTGCTTATTTATTTCTCTTTTTGTGACGGTTCTTTCTCAATCTTTTTTTACGCTTGTGCGTCGCGATCTTATGACGCTTCCTTTTTTTACCACAAGGCATACCAGAATAATTTTAAATCTTGTTACTAAATAATTTTATCTAAAAAATTTCGAAACTACTTTTTAAGTTCTTCAATCCTTTCCCGAATAGCTGCTTGAATTTCAGGAGTTGGAATAAGCGGAATGCTTTTTCCATACCATTCAATAGCACCTTTTTTGTTGCCGGTTCTTTCATACAAGTCAGCCAGCATCAAAACTGCTTCCGTATTGGAGGGTTCAAGCTTTACTACTTTGAGTAAACGCTCAATGCCTTTATCATACTGTCCGGAGAGCATGGCTCCTTTAACAAGTGTAAGCTGAGCGTAAACGTTATTACTATCACGTTGCACCACTTCTCTGATTAAGGAGATTCCTTCCATAGGATTAGTGCTGATGTTTCCAAATAAGTAACAGGCACCGACTCCCACCTTGGAGGAATCATTATCGGGATTGATCTTCAAAGAACGTTCGTATAAATCTTTTGCCTGCAAAGCTTTCCATTGTCTACGAGAGCTGTTTTCGTCACCCTGCAGGTTTTCCAGAAATAAACGGGCTGCAAAGGTGAGGCTTTTTTCCGAATTTTCCAATCTAGCTGACTCTGCTTCGTAAAATGCATAGGGTTCAAAGGGCAATTAATTGACCAGTCGGCAATTCTTTTTTAGCATAAAATAGAATGGTATCTATAGAGGCAGCAGGAGTTTGTGCCATAGGTCCCTGGGCTGATGCGGCAGCATCATTGGAAGAAACAGACGCTTTTTCAGGAACAAATTTTCCAAATACTAAAAGTAGAACAGCGAGTACCAAGCCGGATCCGGCCAGAATTAATTGCGGTTTTTTCACAAAGAATCAATTTCCGGTCAAAGTTACCGGAATGATCGCTTATGCGTCTTCCCCGGGTCCGTTATCAGGCTTGGGTTCTTTCAGTTTTTTCACTTCAGCTACAAATTCTTTAGCTGGTTTAAAGGCAGGGATGTAGTGCTCAGGAATATGTACCGCCACATTCTTTTTGATGTTACGGCCAATTTTCGCTGCCCTTTTCTTAGTGATAAAACTGCCGAAACCTCGGATGTAAATATTTTCGCCAGCGGCAAGGGTGTCCTTGACTTCCTTGAACATAGTTTCAAGGGAAACAAGCACATCCACTTTAGGAATGCCTGTTTTTTCTGCGATCTGATTTACCAGGTCGGCCTTTCTCATGATGAGTTGTTTAGGTTTACAATGCCAATATATGAGAAAATTATGTGATTATCAAATAAATAGGTATAATTTTTTTTAGCTTTATGGCAATATGCCTCCAAAATCGCCCGAAAGGACCTTTTCAACCACCCTTTTGAAGTGGAATTCGGCTAAAAATGACCGAAAAATGCCCTGGAAAGGTGAAAAAGACCCCTACAAAATCTGGTTAAGCGAGATTATTTTACAACAAACTCGGGTGGAGCAGGGGCTGGGCTATTATCAGAGAATTTTAAAGGCCTTTCCCAGTATTAAAAAATTGGCAAAAGCCGATGATAATCAGGTTTTTAAATTGTGGGAAGGACTGGGCTATTATTCTCGATGCAGAAACTTGCTCGCAACGGCTCGTTTTATTGCCGACAAGAAAAAGGGAGTTTTTCCTTCTTCTTACGAAGAAATCAGGGCCTTAAAGGGCGTGGGGGATTATACGGCTGCAGCGATCGCGTCCTTTGCCTATAACCTGCCTTACGCAGTAGTGGATGGGAATGTTTTTAGGGTGTTGGCGCGAATATTTGGGATTGATTTGCCTATCGACAACACTGAGGGCAAAAAAAAGTTCACGGAATTAGCAAATAGTTTGTTAGACAAAAAAGAGCCAGGGCTTTTTAACCAAGCTATCATGGATTTTGGAGCGGTGCTATGTAAACCCATGTCTCCGCTTTGTGGTCAATGTCCCTTTAAAAAAACCTGTTTGGCTTTTGCGGAAGGGAAAGTGGCGCAGCTTCCGGTGAAACAAAAAAAGATCGTTATCAAAAACCGCTGGTTTTATTATTTCATACCGAATTTCAGAGGCAAGGTGCCGGTGAGTACCCGAACCGAAAAGGATATTTGGCAGGGCTTGGCTGAATTTCCGTTGGTGGAGACAACGAGTGAACAATCGCTCAAAGCCATCTTGAAACAAGCAGAGAAAAATGGGTTACTTCCTAAAGACAGATATAAGTTAGAGATGGTCTCTCCTCTTTTTAAACAAACGTTGTCTCATCAATTAATTGCCGGGCAATTCATCTTGGTGCAATTAAAAAAGAAACCCGTACTGGCCCCTGAGTGGAAATGGGTAGACAAGAATGAACTTTCTGCAGAAGCATTTCCGCAGTTTATCAATCAGTACTTGAAATCAACCGCTACCCAAACGGTGTTATTCTAGCGAAAGCGGGATGCTGTTAAAAACAATAACTTTGTAACGCGATTCATCAAAAATCATTCGCTTGGAGCCTCCTTCTACTGTACCTGATTTCCCTACTCTCACATTTCAATTGCTGGCGGTTGCTGCGCAGGGTACTACATTCTTGGGAGTACTTCTTTTACTTTTATTATTACTGTCCTTTGCTATTGCTGGAAATGAAGTGGCGCTTTTTTCTCTTTCAAAAAAAGATTTGGATGTTTTAAAGACCAAACAACATCCTTCTGCCAAGAGAATTGTAAACCTGTTGTCGGTTCCTAAAGAGTTATATGCAACGCTGCTGGTAGCCGGTACATTCGTGAATATTTGTATCATTCTTTTGTCAAACTATTTATTGCTGGAATTGATTCCCTGGGGAAATACACCGGCGGTGATACAACTGTTTGTCCGTGTTCTGGTAATTGTATTTGTTGTCTTTTTTGGAGCTCGCATTTTACCAAAAGTGTGGGCAACGCAACACAACCTTCGTTTTGCTAATGATTGGTCATTCGTGGCCGAAGGTCTTCATACTGTTTTGCAGAGTTTGAGCGTGCGTTTAGTGCAGCTAGCTGATGGGATTGGGAAAACAGCAGGCGCCGATCGTAGCGAAGCCATGAATATGGAAGAGTTGGATGATGCGATTGATAACAAGTTAGACGAAGAAGCTTCTCCCGAAGAAAAAAATATCATGAAGGGAGTGATTAAGTTTGGGAATATCGCAGTTCGCCAAATTATGCGCAGTCGTTTGGATGTATCGGGTATTGAGTATCAAACTTCTTTTGGTGAGGTATTAAAAAAAGTAGAAGAGCTGCATTATTCACGACTGCCTGTATACCGGGAAAGCCTAGATGAGATAGTGGGTATTCTTAATACGAAAGATTTACTTCCTCATTTACAAAAAGGCGAAGACTTTGATTGGCATACGTTGTTGCGAGCTCCTTATTTTGTTCCAGAACCCAAACTGATTGAAGATTTACTGAAGGAGTTTCAACATAAGCGAACTCACTTTGCAATAGTAGTAGATGAATTTGGAGGGACTAGTGGAATTGTGACCATGGAAGATATTTTAGAAGAGGTAATTGGTGATATACGCGATGAGTTTGATGAAGAAGAAACCGAATCCTATAAAATTGATGATAGAACTTATATGTTTGAAGGGAAGATCATGCTGCCGGATCTTTGTCGCGCCTTGCAGTTACCCTTAACTACTTTTGATGAAGTAAGAGGAGATAGTGATTCGCTAGCCGGACTTTTATTAGAGTTAGCCGGAGAGCTTCCTTCCAAGGATCAGGTGATTACCAGTGGTGATTTTGAATTTCAGGTATTGGAAATTCAGCAAAACAGAATTCAACGTGTTCAGCTTAAAATAAATTTAGCCTCCTGATGAAAAAATTTCCTGTTTTGTGGGTTGGCTTTTTATTAGTCTTCTTGTCGAGTCTTAGTTGGCTGGGCTGCAACAGTGATTATACCGTTGGGAAAAAGAGAGGCTATTTCAAGATCGATTTTCCTGTAAAAAAATATCAGGCATTCGATCAGCCAGGATATCCATATGTATTTGAATACCCTGAGTATGCAAGAGTGTCAAAAGACAGCACCTATTTTGGAGAAAGAGCAGAGGACTGGTGGATCAATATTGAAATGCCTCGCTTTGGAGGACGCATTCATGTAAGCTATAAACCCATTAATCAGTACAACCGTTTTGATTCCTTGGTAGAGGACGGCTATAAAATGGCCTATCGTCAGCATATCAATATGGCTACGGGAATCCGCGATAGTGTATTTAAAACGCCACAAGGGGTAGAGGGCATCTATTTTGATTTAGGAGGGAATACGGCTACTGCGAATCAGTTTTTTGTTACGGACTCTGTACGACATTTTTTAAGAGGCGCTTTATATTTTGACGCTACTCCTAACGCTGATTCTTTAGGAATCGTCAATGACTATTTGAAAAAAGATTTACTTCATCTGATAAACACCCTTCGCTGGAAAAACATCTCCTCAGGTAACTAATCATGATTGTAATCGAAAACATATTGATCAGTGAGGATATCGTCAACAAGAAGTTTGTTTGCGACTTAGCTCGCTGCAAGGGAGGATGTTGCGAAGATGGTGCGGCGGGTGCTCCGTTGGAAGAAAGTGAAATGAAGATCATTGATGAAGTATACCATATCGTGAGTCGGTATTTGACAGCCGATGAACGTGCAGAGATTGAAATGAAGGGCCGTTATGTTTGGAATGAAGAATTTGGTTGGGTAACACCCACACTGGACAGTGATAAAGAAATTTGTGTGTATGGGATTCGCAGCCAGGACGGCACCATACTCTGTGCTTTTGAAAAAGCCCATAACGAGAAAAAAATTAGTTGGAAGAAACCTATCAGCTGTCACTTGTATCCTATTATTGCTAAACCCGGCAAGCATGGCGATTATGAGAATGTGAATTATGAGCCTCGTGAAGTAATGTGCTCTCCGGCTTGTGGGTTGGGTGAAAAACTACAGGTGCCTGTTTACCAGTTTTTAAAGGAACCCATCGTTCGTAAATGGGGAGAGGAATTTTGGGAAGCGCTGGATACAATTGCTAAGGGCGATTGGGAAGAGATCGATTTCAAAGGACCGAATGAATCTAAATAGTTAGTAATTTAAGTTTGTGAAAGAGACACAGGAACAATTTTTAGCCAGTAGTACGATCAAGGCGGCTGACCGAGAGCATCGTCGCAAGATCAATTTCAATATTGGTAAATACAATGCTGCTGTTCCCAAGGGGAAGGAGCAGTTCATGAATGTAGAGCTGGCGCGCGAACACGCTAAGAATACCAAGTGGAAAGCCATTGAAACATTAGATAAGCAACTGGAAATTTTTGAATCGATCATTACTGGTCGGGGTGCCAAAGTGATTTGGGCCGAAGATGTACAACAGGCCCTTGAGGCCATTGGAAGAATCTGCCGAGAAAAGCAATGCAAAACGTTGGTGAAGAGCAAGAGTATGGTCACCGAAGAAATTCATTTGAATGACTATCTCGGTTCTATTGGGGTAGAAAGTGTGGAGACAGATTTGGGAGAATATATTCAACAGTTAGATGGCGAAGCGCCTTATCATATTGTAACTCCGGCCATGCACAAAAGCAAAGAGGATGTGGCCAAATTATTTGCCGAAAAACTCGGCACCGATCCTAAGGCTACGCCTGAGCAACTGACCTTGAAAGCGCGTGAGATCTTGCGCGAAAAATATGTACAAGCAGAGGTGGGTATTACTGGTGCTAATTTTATTGTAGCTGATATTGGGGGGATAGCAGTAACAGAAAATGAAGGCAATGCGCGCTTGAGTTGTGCCTGGCCCTCTACGCATATTGTGATTGCAGGAATTGAAAAAGTAATTCCCTCGCTAACGGACTTAAGTTTATTCTGGCCATTGTTGGCCAGTTATGGTACAGGACAAAAAGTGACGGTTTATAATTCATTGATTACAGGACCTCGTCAACCCGGTGAAACAGATGGACCGCAGGATATGTATGTGATTCTGCTAGATAATGGCAGAACGAATATTTTGGCAGATGAGCGGCAACGTGAAAGTTTATATTGCATTCGATGTGGGGCTTGTTTGAATGCTTGTCCTGTCTATAAAAATATTGGGGGACATGCTTATGGAGTTACCTATAGTGGGCCTATCGGTTCTGTGATTACCCCACACTTGAAAGGTTTGGATGAGTACAAGCACCTGAGTTATGCTTCTTCTCTCTGTGGTAATTGTACCGAAGTGTGTGCAGTTCGAATTAATCTGCACGAGTTACTCTTGGAGAATCGTTACGAATCAGTGCGGGAAGGGAAAGGAGACCCCGTTGAAAAATTGGTATGGCGCGCTTGGAAACACGCTATGTTATTCCGGCCTGCCTTGAATATTGCCAATGGCAAAATGAAAAACTGGTTTGTTAATAAAGTAGCCAAAGGATGGACGGCACAAAGAGGCGATCTAAAATTCCCTGATCGTTCATTTAATCAACGTTGGCGCGATAAGTACGGCGATCGTTAAAGACTACATTCCTTCAGGTTCCGGTTGCTCAAAAGCCGTAGCATTACGAAAAGCTTTGTTTACCATCCACACTCCTAATAACGCAACCGCACCTCCGATAAGAATGAATATGGTAATTTTTTCCTGAAAGAAAACAGATCCCATAAATAGGGCTACAATAGGATTGATATAGGCATAAATCGATGCCAGCTCTGTAGGCAAATGTTGCAATGCGTATAAGTAAAAGATAAAAGAAAATACCGAACCCATCAATACCAAATACGCAATAACAGCCCAGGATTGCCAGGGCATAGTGAAAATCGGCACTGCTATGCCTGTCCAGTTGGTGCCAACCGTCAGAATCGTTCCGGAGATCACCATCTGAATTCCCAAACTGAAGTAAGGATTAAAATTAGCGGCTTGCTTTTTTGTATATAAGGTGGCGAAGGCCCAACTCCAAGTGGCCAGTAAAGAAAGCAAAATCCCAAATCGAAAATTGGGTTGCAAAAAATCGTGCAGGTGATCATAAAAGATGATGCAAACACCGCTAAATCCTAGCAAGAGTCCTATGATTGCTTTGTTCGGCATTTTTTCTTTTGTGCTAAACAATCCGATAATCACCAACCACAATGGGAAAATAGCACCCATGATAGCGGCTAGTCCTGCAGAAATAAATTTCACTCCCCAAGTGCTTAATCCATTACTCAAAATGAAGTTGAGTAAACTAAGTAAGAGAATGGGACGCCATTCTTTTCCTTTCGGAAGTGGGGCTCTCATAAATAGAAAAAATCCCATATATAAGATACCTGCACTTAGTTGTCGGAGTCCTGCCAATTGAAGTGGTGGTAGATAGCGAACGCCTTCTTTAGATGCTACCCAGGTAGTCCCCCATAAGATACAAACAGCGACTAAGGCCCAGATAGCTTTCGGTCGTGTTCCTTTTTTGTGGAGCGTAAAGGGATTATACTTCGCTATTTTCTTCAGCGTGTCAGCTGAAGTTTGAATAATCAGGGTATTGAAATCAAAAATGGCCATTAGTGTCTGAAGTGACGAATCCCTGTCATTACCAAGGCCAGTCCGTGTTGTTGACAATAAGCAATAGAATCTACATCACGAATAGATCCACCGGGTTGGATAAAGGCAGTGATACCTGCTTCATGTCCTAATTGCACACAGTCATTGAAAGGGAAGAAGGCATCACTTGCCATCACCGCTCCATTCAGATTAGCATTGAATTGACGGGCTTTGTCAATGGCTTGTCTAAGTGAATCGATGCGACTGGTTTGTCCGCATCCCTTGCCAATCAGTTGTTTATTATGTACAAGCGCAATCGCATTAGATTTCAAATGCTTGCAGATCAGATTGGCAAATTGCAAATCTTCTTTTTCGGTAGCAGTACACGGACGGGCACCGGCTTCTCTCCATTCCGCTCCATTGTTTTCATCTACCCCCTGTGTTAACACTCCATTTAAAGCTGATTTATATTGTAAGGTATTTGTAAGTCCTTTTTTCAGTTGTAGTAAAATTCTATTCTTTTTAGTTTCTAATAAACTTAAGGCTTCAGGAGTAAAGTTAGGAGCTACTAACACTTCAAAGAAAATAGCATTAATGGCTTCCGCAGTAGGCAGGTCGATGGTGTCATTACAAATGAGTACGCCACCAAATGCACTCTCGGGGTCACCTGCTAAAGCAGCCTCCCAACTTTCTTTCACGGTATCACGTTGCGCTATCCCGCAAACATTTGTATGCTTGATAATGGCAAACGTAGTGCCGTTAAATTCTCTGATCAATTGCAAGGCGGCATCAACGTCTACAATATTGTTATAGGAAAGTTCTTTTCCATTGAATTGCGTAAAATGCTCATCCAGGTTTCCATAGAAAGAAGCCGCTTGGTGAGGATTTTCACCATAGCGTAAAAATTTTGGAGAACCTACGGCTACAAAAAACTCTTCAGTAAACTTGGGATCAAAATAATTGGCTATTGCAACATCATAGTGCGCTACCGTAGCAAAGGCTTTGGAGGCTAACTCTTTTCGCTGGGCCAGCGTGATGGTTCCTTTTTGTTCTTTCAAGATATTCTCGAGATATGCATAGTCTTTTTTTGCCGCAATTACGGTTACGTCTTTATAGTTTTTTGCAGCAGCACGAATCATAGAAGGTCCCCCGATATCAATTTTTTCGATGATCGCTTTCTCATCAGTAGTGGAAGCTACTGTCTCTTCAAAAGGATACAAGTCAACTATTACCAAATCAAGGGTGGGAATTTTAAACTGCTCCATCTCCTGCACATGGGTGGCATCCTCTCTTTTGCCGAGAATTCCTCCGAATACTGACGGATGCAGGGTCTTTACTCTTCCTCCTAAAATGGAGGGATAACCGGTGAGCTCTTCTACTGGGATTACTTTAACGCCCAATGACTCAATAAAGGTTTGCGTACCTCCGGTTGAGTAGATGGTAACACCCAGTTGGTTTAGTTTTTGAATGATGTTTTCCAGTCCGTCTTTGTAAAAAACAGAGATCAGTGCCGAGCGAATTTGTTTATCCATGTTATGGGGAATAAAAAGAGTCACAAATGTACTTTATCGAGGGGAGTAAACAAAGGCACCTTGTGTTATTATATCATGAACGGGAATTCGGGCGCTATTTAGTGAGGCAAGCCACCTTTCCCTGGTACGGCTTCCTACGTTGGCAGTTAGGACTGCTTGTTGGATATTCTTATTACGCATCCATGGCGTAGGATCATAGGGTGCATTACGGGTGAGTACCAAAAGATCTATTTTGCTGTTTATAATTGAGCTTGGTTCATAATTTTTATGAGGACAGACAATCCGCGTCAAATCAAGTTCAAATGAAATTGGAAGCCAATTTTTGTTGGTGAATCGAATGCCAAAGAATTGGTGTGACGAGGCGAGCAGGTATTTTTCAAGTGTGGAGTCACTAAAGGCGGTGCTATCTAATAAGAGTTGAGACTGATGGTCTTTCATGTACTCAATCAGTATGTATTTGTTATGGTGGTAGATAACTAGTCTGTTTTCGGCTGCTTTGTTTTTAGCAAAAGCCTGAAACGTCAATAGTGTCAGGCCTACAAGCAGGGATACCATTCTACCGGTAGCGGCTTTGTTTAGGGCCCAATGACCTAACGCTAATAAAAGCAGAATCAGTAAAGCACTTTCTGTCCAAGTCCAATAAAGGTTTTTCCAAAGAAGCCCTGGGATAGCCTCCACCCACGTTACATAATTATTCATGAGCGTAATCATCCATTCGGTGGCCATCGCTGTCCAAGGACCTGCCACAGGCACCGAAACAAGTAAACAGGTTAACAAAGCGGCACCAAGAATTACACTAGATAGAGGAACCGCTACCAGATTGCTCAGTAAGAATGAACCAGGAAATTGATGAAAATAAAAAAGTGTAAAAGGAGTGGTGAGTACTTGTGCCGCCAGTGATATAGCTATTAATTGACCAATGTGATGAATTAAAAAGTTAGTATGCGTGAAAATATCGCTTAATCGTTTTCCGAAAATTAAAATACTTAACACGGCTGCAAAAGATAATTGAAACCCCAAATCCCATAACCAAAATGGATTATAGCACAGTAATAAAAAAGCGGCCGCTGCTAAGGTGTTCAATGAATTGCCTCGACGATTCAATAATTCACCTGTTCCTAAAACAGTAAATAGAATCACGGCACGTAGCACAGAGGGGGTGGCTTCTGCTAATAAACTGAAAATCCATAGTACGCTGAGCAGGAGTAGTTGTGAGAGGAATAAACTGATTTTTGTTTTTTTAAAAGGAGATAATAGTTTGTCTAGTAACCAACCCAATAAAGCTAAATGTAAACCAGAGATAGCAATCACATGAATAACGCCTGTGTTACTGTAAGCAGCAGCCAGTTCGGGGTCCAGCTCATTACGATAACCAATTAATAAAGCCGCTGCCAATCCTGCTGCTTGCTTATTGGAAAAGTGTCGATCTAGACGTTCCAAAATAAAATGCCGTAACGTTGAGATTTTTCTTGTCATCGCATACTCTCCAGTGCTAGGCAAGATTCTATATTCGTTGCTGTTGTAATAATTGCTATGCGTAATTCCTTTGAAAAGCATCGCGCTGGCAAAATCCAACTCACCGGGGTTACCTTTATTCCGAATACGTTGGGGAGATTTAAGTAGCCATAGACGATCTCCTGGTTTTAATCCGGCAGCTCTGGCTTCTTTTTCAAGATATAGAAGGACTCCGCCTTTTACTCTTTGTTTTTCAGACACGCTATACAAGGCGATTGCCTCAGCGATTACTTTATAAGACCGGTTCTTTTCTACGGCTTCCTCCCGTATTACTACTTCAAGCTTTTCATTTGTTGAATAGTTCAGCGAATAACCTATCCATTGGGTATAGGATCGAATGTCCTTGTTAAAACATAGAAAGCTGCCAAGTCCTGTAAATAAAAACGAACTGAATAGAATAGGTATGTAATGAAATCGAAAACGAATTCGATGGGGCCAAAATGAAAAACTAAGGAGCCCGACGAATCCAATCCCTATGAAAAAAAGGGAGAGTGCTATATTCATTTGCCAATACCACTGAGCTGCTACTCCAATTATGAAGGGCAGAATGATGCGCAGAAAGGGGGCACGCTGCCAATGAAATAGTAGCTCAGGATGCATGCAGAAAAAATATACTTCCTGCAGGCAAAATGCAATAGGCAGTTGCTTACTTACTCAGGTACATACTTCTGTCCTTGTAGAGTTGACGGAAGTAAGGATCGCGTAAGTCTTTAATGAATCGGATGGCTTCGCCAGTTGATTTCATTTCTGGCCCCAATTCTTTGTTCACGCCAGGAAACTTATTGAAACTAAATACCGGTTCTTTAATAGCAAAGCCATCTAATTTTTTCTCAAACGTGAATTCTTTTAATTTGTGCGTTCCAAGCATCACTTTAGTAGCCACATTCAAGTAAGGAATCTGGTAGGCCTTTGCAATGAATGGAGTGGTTCTGGAAGCACGGGGATTGGCTTCAATCACAAATACCTTTCCATCCTTTACTGCGAATTGAATGTTGATCAATCCTTGGATATTTAAGGCACGTGCAATTTTCTCTGCGTATTCCTCCATCTTCTGTACAATCAAGGGCGACAAATTGAAAGCAGGTAATACGGCGTTACTGTCTCCTGAGTGAATGCCGGCGGGCTCAATGTGTTCCATTACGCCCATCACATGAAAATCAGTGCCATCAAAAATAGCATCGATCTCTGCTTCCTGACAACGATCCAGGAAGTGGTCGATCAAAATTTTATTTCCGGGGATATGTTTCAGCAAGCTCACTACAGCACTCTCTACTTCTTCATCATTAATCACAATTCTCATCCGCTGTCCACCTAATACATAGGAAGGACGAACCAGCACAGGATAGCCAACTTTATTCGCTACTTCAACGGCTTCGTCTACCGACCATGCAGTTCCGTATTCAGGATAAGGAATGCCAAGTTCTTTTAGCATATCGCTAAAGCGACCACGATCTTCGGCAATGTCAAGGCTATCAAAAGAAGTACCGATAATCTTGATACCTTTTTCATGTAAACGTTTTGCAAGTTTAAGCGCAGTCTGTCCTCCCAACTGTACAATTACGCCCTCTGGTTTTTCATACTCGATAATCTCCCAGAGATGTTCCCAGTATACCGGTTCAAAATATAATTTGTCCGCCATGTCAAAGTCGGTGGACACGGTCTCTGGATTACAATTCACCATGATAGCTTCGTAGCCAGCTTCTTTAATGGCGAGTAATCCATGCACACAGCAATAGTCAAATTCAATTCCCTGACCGATGCGGTTAGGACCTGAACCTAATACTACAATTTTTTTACGATCGGATTTAATGCTCTCATTATGATTGCCGCGCTCGAACGTAGAGTAGAAATAAGGGGTCTTGGCTTCAAACTCTGCGGAGCAAGTGTCAACCATTTTATAGACACGCGTAATGCCAGCTTTCTTTCTTTTTTCATAGACAGCCTCTTCGTCCCCGTTCCGCAAGATCTTACTGATCTGCTCATCGCTGAATCCTTTGATCTTGGCTTCTTCCAATAACTCAATCGGTAAATCATCGAGACCGTATTTAGAAAGTTCTTTTTCAATGTTTACAATCTTCTGAATCTCATAGAGGAACCAGCGATCGATACCATTAGTGGCTTTGGAAATTGAGCTTACGGAGATGCCTGCTTGCAATGCATCTTTGATACGGAACAAGCGATCCCATTTCGGCGTCTTGATATATTCCAATAATTCTTCAGCATGCATCAGACTCTTACCATAGTAACCAAGTCCTACGGCGTTATTCTCTAAACTTTGACAAGCTTTTTGTATCGCTTCGGTAAAGCTGCGACCAATCGCCATCACTTCCCCCACACTTTTCATTTGTAATCCCAGTGTATCGTTGGCCCCTTTGAATTTATCAAAGTTCCAGCGAGGAATTTTTACAATCACATAATCCAACGCAGGTTCAAAGTAAGCGGAAGTAGTTTTGGTGATCTGATTTTCCAGTTCATCCAAGTTGTATCCGATAGCGAGCTTTGCTGCAATTTTTGCAATGGGGTAACCTGTAGCCTTACTGGCTAATGCAGAAGAACGACTCACGCGAGGATTGATCTCAATCGCAATGATTTCTTCTGTTTCAGGATTCAAGGCAAACTGCACGTTACATCCACCAGAGAAATTACCGAGGTCACGCATCATGCGGATCGCTGTATTGCGCATCAATTGCATAGCCGTATCACTCAAGGTCATGGCGGGTGCTACGGTGATGGAGTCACCAGTATGTACCCCCATAGGGTCAAAATTCTCTACAGTACAAATGATACAAACGTTGTTGGCCGCATCGCGCAATAGTTCCAATTCAAATTCTTTCCAACCAAGCACCGCTTGTTCTACGAGCACTTCATGAATAGGTGAGGCTTGTAAACCACGGTTCAGCGCTTCATCTAGGTCATCTTTACCGTGTACAAAACCTCCGCCAGTACCTCCCAATGTAAACGAAGGGCGAATTACCAGTGGGAAACCTATTTCTTGTGCAAATTCTTTTCCTTCCAAGAAAGAGTTGGCAGTTTTAGCTCTTGCCACCTGAACCCCCAGTTCAATCATCCATTGACGAAACTTCTCTCTGTCCTCTGCCTTATCGATAGCCTTAATATCAACACCGATCAATCGCACGTTGTATTGTTTCCAAAGTCCCAAGTCTTCCGCTTCCTTAGCCAGGTTCAGGGCTGTTTGTCCTCCCATAGTGGGCAATACGGCATCGATCTCATTTTCCTTTAAAATTTGCTCGATGCTCTCAACGGTCAAAGGAAGAAGGTAGACCCTGTCAGCCATCATTGGGTCGGTCATGATGGTGGCGGGGTTACTATTGATCAGAATAACTTTAATTCCTTCCTCTCGCAAGGATCGGGCGGCCTGGGTTCCGGAGTAGTCAAACTCGCAGGCTTGTCCAATAATAATGGGTCCGGATCCAATGATCAGCACCGAGCGAATGGAGGAGTCTTTAGGCATTTTTTGTCTTTATGGGTCGGGGGTTATTCAAAAAAAACAAATTGCGCAAAACTAAGGAAATCGAATCTTTTGTAGAGTCGAATTGCTATAAATTTCTTGGTCAGGTCTCGTAATTTTGCAAATGCGTTTTTATTTTTTACTATTCGTTGTATGGCTGGCCATGGTTCCTGCTTTTTCTCAGGAAAAATCCTACCCACAAGGCTATTTTAGAAATCCCATGGGTATTCCTATGGAGTTGACCGCCAATTTTGGAGAGCTCAGAACTAACCACTGGCATATGGGCCTAGATATTCGTACGCAGGCCAGAGAGAATTTGCCCGTGTATGCGGCTGCAGGGGGATATATTGCTTATATCGGAGTACGTCCTCTCAGTTTTGGTCGTTTTATTATTATTAATCACCCCAATGGGCTTTCCACACTTTACGCGCACTTAAATGATTTTGCTCCTGCCATTGAAAGCTATGTAATTCAGCAACAATACGCACAACAATCATGGCCTGTTGAATTGAAACTAAACCCCAAGCAGTTTCCCATGAGCAAGGGACAATTCCTCGCCTACAGTGGAAACACCGGTGGATCTGGGGGCCCACATCTTCACTTTGAAATTATAGATACAAAGACGCAAAAAAGATTGAATCCTCTTTTGTTTGGTTTTGAGCTGAAAGATCATGTGAACCCTGTAATAAAGGGGTTGGTATTGTATGATCGCAGTCGAACTATCAATGGTCAATCTCCTCGTCAGATTCCTATAAAGAAAGTTGGCAACAAGTATGTGCTCGCTTCGGGTAATGCCTTAACAACACAGCTCAGTAAATTAAGTTTTGCGGTGGCTACTCATGATCAGGTGAGTGGATCCCCCAATCCTAATGGCGTGTATTCGGCGAGTATTGGGGTGGACGGGCAATTACAGTTAAAGTTCGAATTAGACAGTATCGATTATGACCAAACAGGGTATATGAATGCGCATATCGATTATAGCCATAAAAAAAGAGGAGGAGCGTATTATCAGCATCTTTCCAGTTTGCCCGGTGAAGCCAGTGGAGCGTATCATCGAATTAAGTCTGATGGTGTCCTAACCTTGAGAGATACTCTTCTCCATCGGGTGGAAATCGTCGTAGCCGATGCCTATGGAAATCAGTCGACGCTAAACTTTGCTGTCAAAACGAGTAAGCCCTGGTTAGATCCGCCACCTTCCAAAGTGAAACCCATTGCCGGTAACCCCACTCATTTTACGCCACAAGTAGCCGCTAAGCTTCGGTATGCTGATTTTGAAGTGGATTTTCCTGCCATGGGAATCTATGATAGCCTTCCTATCGTGTACCAGCGAGTAAGCTCACCCTTGTTAACTCCGGCGATCACTACTTTTCATCAATTGAATGACCCCTCGATACCCGTGCATTTAAATTTTGAAGTGAGACTTAAACCCCAGGTAAATGTTCCCTCGTCACTTCGCAACAAAGTGGTTCTTCAGCGCACTGATAATACCCTAAAGCCCATCGCAACTACTAAGGCAAAAAAAGCAGTGTGGGAAGGCGATTGGGTGACAGCGGAGTTTGATGACTTTGGCTATTTCCGAGCTTTTGTAGATACCGTTGCTCCGGTAATTCATTTTAATAATAAGGCCATCCAACCCGATACTATCAATATAAGCGCTCTCAAGCGTATTTATTTTACGCCCACCGATAATTTTGGAGTGATCAAAAATTTTAGCGCCACTTTAAATGGCGAATGGGTGCGATTTACCAATGACAAAGGGAAAACCTGGGTCTATGGATTCAATAAAAAACTAACCTTTGGAGTCCACCGATTAACGGTTTCGTTGGAGGATCTGGTGGGTAACACTACTACCAAAACCTGGTGGATCAAAAAAGCACCGTATACTCCTCCTGTAAAGAAAACAATCACGAAAAAGAAAAAATAATGATCACACTAAAAGAAGGCGATAAGGCCCCCGACTTTACAGGCATTGACCAAGATGAAAAGAAAGTTAAACTCTCTTCTTTCAAAGGGAAGAAAGTGATCTTGTACTTCTATCCAAAAGATCTTACGTCTACATGCACCGTACAGGCTTGTAATCTCCGTGATAACTACACGTTACTTACGAAAAAAGGATATGTGGTGATAGGCGTTAGCCCTGATGATGTAAAGAGTCATCAAAAGTTTATCGAGAAAAACCAACTTCCTTTTATTCTCATCGCGGATACGGAGCAGACAATTTTAAATGCCTATGGCGTGTGGGGAGAAAAGTCCATGTATGGTCGTAAATACATGGGGGTACATCGCACCACCTTTGTGATTGATGAGAAAGGAAGAATCGAAAGAGTGATTTTGAAGCCCAAAAGCAGCGAGCACGCTAAGGAAATCTTAAAGGGGGCTTAAGTCCCAGGAATTTCCCATTCAATTTCTCCGAAACCAATGGGCTTTGGATGTCCTTCCAAGACTAACTCACCTTGGGGATTTACTTCCGTAACCATCGCCGTGAAGGAGTTATCCTCTTGCCGAAAAGCGGCAGTTTCCCCTTTTTTATATAGCCATTGGTTGTAGTTGTCATGAATGCGGTCAGTTTCTTTTTGCTCTAGTTGCTGCAAGCGATGCGTAATATTATCAGAAAGTGCGTGTACTAACTCTTCAGAATTGAATTGTTTGCCAGTGATTTGACGAATGGAGACCGGGTTAGGTAGGTGTTTATCAAATTGAGCCTGGTTTACATTGATACCAATCCCTATAATGGCCCATTGCCAATGCCCCGAGCTGCTGAGAACAGATTCGATTAGGATACCTGCCAATTTACGGTCTCTCCAAAAAATATCATTGGGCAATTTGATACGAAGTTCCTCGGAGCCAACATGATTGGCCAGAAAATCATGCACACCTAAGGCAATGGTTTTGCTTAGTAAGAATTGT
>JBMSWW010000013.1:0-18177 GCA_049425065.1 Chitinophagaceae bacterium | reverse complement strand
CTCTGTGTATTATCAATATTCATAATTACTTTTTCAGATTGACCGAACAAAGATAAAGAGATTGTACGGTACTATGCAAAACATAGTACTGTTTTTTTAAAATATTTTGGGAAATATTTTGATATGGAAAATAATTTAATATTGATTTTAATGATTTTTTGCCGATTTTCGCCCAATATGAGAGGAGTTTTACGCATTTTTCCCGTTTTTTTAATTGTTTTTGTGGTTTTTGGCTGTTCCGAAAAATACCAATCCTATCGAAAAAATTATACCTTCAGAAGCCAAACCGGGGTTCCCGATTATGCCAATTTAGACTACTGGGCGGCCCATCCCTGGAAAAAAGATCCCTCCGACAGTGTACCAAAACCACTTTGGCAAGAAAAAAGAGATAGTGTGGCTGATGTGTTTTTTGTTCACCCTACCACTTTAACTCGTAAAAAGGATTTTGATCGCGCAAATGCCTCCATCGATGATGATTATATAAATGCAAAAACAGACTATTCTACTATTCTCTTACAAGCAAGTGCCTTCAATCAAAGAAGTCGGGTTTTTGCGCCTCGATACCGTCAGGCCCATATTGGTAACTTTTATGGCGCGGATAGCAGCGCTGCTAGTAAAGCATTGGCCTTAGCCTATGAAGATGTAAAAGCGTCTTTTCAATATTATTTGAAGCATTTTAACAAGGGTAGACCCATTATAATTGCCTCACATAGCCAGGGCGCGGTACTATCGGCCCGACTCCTGAAAGAATTTTTTGATGGTCAGCCTCTTCAATCTCAATTAGTGGTGGCTTACATTATCGGATGGCCTCTTGAAAAGAAACTGCTTAGCAACATACCAGCCTGTAGTAACCCTGAGCAAACCGGATGTGTTTGCAGTTGGCGAACTTTTAAAGAGGGGTATACAGCTCCCTGGGTTAAAAAAGAAATGGAAAAAGGTACTGAGATACTTGTTACCAACCCTCTTAGTTGGACAACGGATACTTTATTTGTTTCGCGGAGTCAAAACAAGGGCGCCATTCTGATGAACTTCAACAAAATTGCACCCACTCCTGCCGACGCGCAGATTGGGCAGGGGGTCTTGTATACACGCAAGCCCAAATTCAAGGGAAGCTTTTTGTATCGCACCCCCAATTATCATATAGGAGACATCAACCTTTACTATTTGAACATTCGCGAAAATTTACAGCTCCGTCTAAATAGTTTTCGATAAAAGGTTTAAGTCAGTTACCGGAATGATAGTAATCACCCCTTAGAACATGGGGTTGTTCTAATTTTAGATACAAACCCAGATTATGAAAACTATCATAGTTCCCACCGATTTTTCTCCTGTAGCCACTAATGCATTGCACTATGCTACAGAAATGGCCAAAAAGATAAACGCAAGTATTCTTCTCCTGCATGTATATCAAGTGCCGGTAAGTTTTACAGATGCCCCGATCGTATTGGTATCTATAGAAGATCTTCGTAAGGCTGCCGAAGAAAGAATTCACAAACTTAAGGGAGAGGTAGAACATTTGGTAAGTGGCTCGGTGAAAATATATGCAGAAACAAGATTAGGAAACGTTGCTGATGAGTTAGAAAATGTTTGCAATAAAATAAACCCTTTCGCGGTAGTGATGGGAACCAAGGGCTCTACAGGAATGGAGCGGGTCTTGTTTGGAAGTAATACACTTACCGCTATTCGTCATTTAACCTGGCCGGTAATTTGTGTGCCCCCCGGAAAAAGGTTCGGCCGGGGTATTCATCGAATTGGCTTTGCCTGTGATTTTAAAAACGTAGTAGAAAGTACTCCTACTAAATTTATCTTGGAGTTTGCAAAAACCTTCCAGGCAGAATTGCATGTTCTCAACGTTAACAACGCCTACCAAATACTTGATGAAGAAAAGCCAGAGCAATCGGTGCTGCTGCAAACAATGTTAGAAGAAATAAAACCGGAATATCATTTTATACAGCATCATGATATTGAAGACGCCATCAACGAATTTGCAGAAACCAATGAACTGGATTTGATTATCAGCATTCCCAAGAAACACAAGTTGATGGAAATCTTATTCCAGACAAGCTCTTCCAAACAATTGGTGTACCAGAGTCGTGTTCCCGTGATGTGTATTCACGAATAATCAGAACTCAGCATTACCCGGTGTACGAGGAAACGCAATCACATCGCGAATGTTACTCATGCCAGTAACAAACTGAACCATTCTTTCAAAGCCCAGACCAAATCCGGCGTGAGGAACCGTACCATAACGCCGAGTGTCTAAATACCAATAGAGCTCCTCTTCTGGAATGTGCATCTCCTTCATTTTTGCAGTGAGACGATCCAATCTTTCTTCGCGCTGTGATCCGCCCACAATTTCTCCAATACCGGGCGCCAAGATATCCATAGCGGCTACTGTTTTTCCGTCATCATTTTGGCGCATATAAAATGCTTTGATGGCCGCAGGATAGTTTGACAATATCACCGGTTTTTTAAAATGTTTTTCTACTAGATAGCGCTCGTGTTCACTTTGAAGGTCCATGCCCCAGCCGGTTATTTCATATTGGAATTTCTTTTTCTTGTTATGATTACTCTCTCTTAAAACATCGATGGCTTCTGTATAAGTGATTCGCTCAAATTGATTCTCTACTACAAAGCGAAGTTTATCAAGTAATCCTAGTTCACTTCGCTTGTCTTGAGGTAATTGTTTTTCCTCCTCGGCTAACCGTTGATCTAAAAACTGAAGATCTTCCGCATTGTGGTCCATAGTATATCTTATAATATACTTGATGAACTCTTCCGCTAAATTCATATTGTCTTCCAGATCATAGAATGCCATCTCTGGTTCGATCATCCAAAACTCAGCGAGATGTCTTGCTGTGTTACTATTCTCTGCTCTGAAAGTGGGACCAAACGTATAAATATCACCGAAAGCCGTGGCACCCAACTCACCTTCTAATTGTCCACTCACGGTAAGGTTGGTAGAACGCCCAAAAAAGTCCTGACTATAATCAATGACTCCTTCTTCGTCGCGAGGAGCCGTTCCATCAATGGGAAGCGTAGTTACCCGAAACATTTCTCCCGCACCCTCTGCATCACTCGCGGTTATGATCGGTGTGTGGAGATAAAGAAATCCTTTTTCGTTGAAAAATTTATGAACAGCAAAGGCAAGTGCATGACGAACACGGAATACCGCGCCAAATGTATTCGTACGAAAACGCAAGTGTGCTTTTTCTCGCAAAAATTCTAGACTGTGTTTTTTGGGTTGTAGCGGATATTTTTCTGCATCAGAATCGCCTAATACCTCAATGGAACTTGCTTTTAAGTCCATTTTTTGTCCCTTTCCCAAGGAGGGCTCAACAACGCCCATTACACGCAGGGAAGCTGAAGTAGTTATGCGCTTGAGTAGTTCGTCTGGAAATTTTCCCAACTCCACTACTACTTGTAAATTATTGTTGGTGCTTCCGTCATTCAACGCAATAAACTGATTGTTTCTAAAAGTTCTTACCCAGCCCATCACGGTTACTTGCTGCCCCCGGGGGTCCTGCCCCAACAGTTCTTTGATCTTAATTCTTTTATTAAACATGCGTATTCTTTGGAGAACAAAGGTAAGCCCTGTCTCAAGAGGAGCAGACGCTGAATAGTGGAAAAAATTTTCGGATATTCCAAAATTCTTGTACTATTGCATCTGTAAGGGGCCGGTCGGCCAAATTTCCTAACGTATCTTATCGGTTCCCCAACCAGTTCCATATCACTCAAATTCATTTCAAATTTCAAGACGGGTTTTGTTTCAGTTGACCCGGTTCAATCTTTAATATGTACGATATTTTACAGTTGAACGATATGCTCGTTCCCGAGCTGCTTGACATTGCCGAGCAGCTACGCATTCCCCAGGCAAAGAAATTAAGCAAAAAGGATCTGATCTACAAGATCCTCGACAGTCAGGCAATAGCAGGCTCCAAAGGGGCTCGGCCCACCAGTGATGACAAGCGAAAAAGAATTATTAAAACCAGTACCAGCATTGGCAGTGAAGAAGCCATTGTAGAAAGCGGTGATAAAAACGAAAACACTCCCAAACAACTCTCTATGACAGCAAAGAACGAAGACAACAAGCCTCGCAGACGCGGAAGACCTAAAAAAGAGGATGCCCCTGAAACAACCACCCCCTTGGCGGCGGCGGATACCCCTTTAACTACACCTGACACCCCCAGCAAAACCGATTTGTTGGCACAGGCTATCTTAGAGAGTACCCCTGAACCTGGTGCTGTAGAAGCATCTCAGCAACCTCGCATCCAAGTGCAGAAAAAGGAACCCGTTTTCAATGTAGAGTTTGATGGTATGATCATGGGTGAAGGCGTGCTGGAAATGATGCCCGACGGGTATGGCTTCCTTCGCTCATCAGACTATAACTATCTGTCTTCTCCCGATGACGTGTATGTTTCTCCCTCACAGATCAAACTATTTGGTTTAAAAAGTGGGGACACCGTATATGGACCCGTACGTCCTCCAAAAGAAGGCGAAAAATATTTTGCCTTATTAAAAGTTGACCTATTGAACGGTAAGAGTCCAGAAGAGGTTCGCGACCGCGTACCCTTTGATTATCTGACGCCGTTATTCCCTTTTGAAAAGTTGAATTTGTTCACGACTCCTTCTGATTATTCTACGCGTATCATGGACTTGTTCACCCCTATCGGTAAAGGACAGCGTGGTTTAATTGTGGCGCAGCCTAAAACGGGTAAAACGATGTTGTTAAAGGCCGTAGCAAACGCTATTGCTGCTAACCACCCGGAATGTTATCTAATGATCGTACTCGTTGATGAACGACCTGAAGAGGTAACTGATATGGAACGCAGTGTGAGAGCAGAAGTAATTGCGTCCACCTTTGATGAGCCTGCTGAAAAACACGTGAAGGTGTCTACGATGGCATTGAACAAAGCAAAGCGATTAGTAGAATGCGGACACGATGTGGTAATTCTACTTGATTCTATTACTCGTTTGGCGCGTGCACATAATACAGTGGCTCCCGCTTCAGGAAAAGTTTTATCGGGTGGTGTGGAAGCTAATGCCATGCAAAAACCTAAACAGTTTTTTGGGGCCGCTCGTAAAATTGAAAACGGCGGTTCATTAACTATCATTGCTACCGCCCTGGTAGATACTGGAAGCAAAATGGACGAGGTAATCTTTGAGGAGTTCAAAGGAACCGGAAACATGGAATTGCAACTTGACAGAAGACTCGCCAACAAGCGAATTTATCCAGCCATCGACCTTACCTCTTCTTCTACTCGTCGTGATGACTTGTTGTTAGAGCCTAGTGTGTTGCAGCGCATGAACCTTTTGCGCGTATTCCTAACCGATATGAATACAGAAGAAGCGATGCGTGAATTACAAAACCGAATGAAAGGAACTAAGAACAACGAAGAGTTTTTAGCTTCCATGAACAGATAAAAATGGGGGCTTCGGTCCCCTTTTTTTATTATGCCCGCTATTCGAATTGATATAGAGTCTTTTTTGCAATTAGCCAAGGAGCACCCCGTATTGGATGTGAGGAGTCCGGGGGAGTTCAATCATGCACATATACCCGGCGCAAATTCATTTCCACTATTTAGTGACGAAGAAAGAAAAATTGTAGGGACCACGTACAAACAAAAAAGTAGGGAAGAGGCTATTAAAGTGGGGATTGATTTTTTTGGCCCCACTATGAAGGATCGAATTGTTGCTGCTGAAAAAATTGCCAACGGAAATAAAACATTATTAGTGCATTGTTGGCGCGGGGGCATGCGCAGCGGCGCCATCTCCTGGTTGTTGGATCTGTACGGATTTAAAGTGTACACGTTAGCGGGCGGATATAAAGCCTATCGCAATTGGGCGCTGTCTTTATTTAAAAAAGAATTTCCCATCTCCATCATCGGTGGCTATACGGGCTCTGGTAAAACAGAATTGCTACAAGCGTTAGAAAAATCAGGAGAGCAAGTAATCGATCTGGAAACAATTGCCTCACACAAAGGCTCCGCTTTTGGAAGTATTGGAATGCCGACACAACCTGGTCAAGAACAGTTTGAAAATAATTTAGCCGCCCAACTTGCCAACCTTTCGGCAGTTTCCTCTACCATTTGGATGGAAGACGAATCACAACGAATAGGGCTGGTCAATATCCCAGGAGACCTTTGGAACACGATGCGTCGCTCCAAGGTTTATTTTTTAAACATCCCCTTTGAAAAAAGATTAGAGCATATTGTGGAAGAATATGGCGTGCTGGAACAACAAAAACTCATAGACGCTATTGAACGAATCACTAAAAAATTAGGTCATCTTCAGGCGCAGCAGGCAAAAGACTTTTTAGTGGAAGGAAATACAAAAGCCAGCTTTGAAATACTGCTTCGCTACTACGATAAGTTTTACGAAAAATCATTACACAATAGAGAGGGGTTAAAAGGTCTGTTGGTGCGAATAGAGTGCGCGGAAACGGGCGACAATAACAAGGATCTTTTACTCGAGATTGAAAAAAAGAAATAGTTATGGAACAAGAACTCGTGCGTCTCACTCAGTTTTCTCATGGCGGTGGTTGTGGTTGTAAAATAGCCCCCAAAATATTGGAAGAGATCTTGCACACCAGCATTGCAATGCCCAATAACAAACAATTGCTGGTGGGTAACCATAGTAATGACGACGCCGCGGTGTATGACCTAGGCAATGGAACAGCGTTGATTTCTACTACTGATTTTTTCATGCCCATTGTAGACGATCCTTTCACCTTTGGAAAAGTAGCCGCCGCTAATTCTATCAGCGATGTATATGCCATGGGGGGAAAACCTCTGATGGCAATCGCCATATTGGGATGGCCCGTAGAAAAACTTTCTTCGGCAATCGCACAAAAGGTAATTGAAGGAGGAAGAGCCATTTGTTCAGAGGCGGGGATTCCTCTGGCGGGCGGTCATAGTATCGATTCCTCCGAACCTATTTTTGGATTAGCTGTTACGGGAGTTTTGCCTGTTGAAAATTTAAAACGCAATAACACAGCAAAAGCTGATGATTATTTATTACTCACCAAACCGGTGGGGGTTGGGATCTTAACCACTGCCGAAAAAAGAGGATTGCTAGCAGATACACATCGTAGAATTTTACACCAACAACTCACCATGCTAAATAGTATCGGAGAAAAAATAGGCGCCATTAAAGGTGTGAACGCCATGACCGATGTTACCGGCTTTGGGGTGCTAGGGCACACTATGGAAATGGCAGAGGGTAGTGGGCTATCGGTAACATTAGAGTACGATAAAATTTCATTAGTAGAAGGCCTTCGTGAATACACCGCCCAACGAATATCACCTGACGCCACTACCAGAAACTGGAATGCTTATAGTTCCAAAGTGAAATTTGAAAAAGGGGTCAATGTACTGGAAGCCTTTTCTGTGTTGCCCGATCCTCAAACCAATGGAGGATTATTGATCAGCGTAAGTAAGGAGGCTTTAGCGAGTGTTCAAGAGTTATTGAGCGCAAACGGCTTGGTTGAATTCACAGAACCCATTGGAAGAATGACCGAACGGAAAGACACGGTGATCAGTGTTGTTTAAAACACCAAATTCTCTTTGTTCTTAATCTGCTCAATGGAAAGTTCAGCCACTAGCTGAACAGGAGGAATACTTCGTATAGTTTGAATGGTCTGCTGAATAGAGTCGTCTTTTACCTCATCCTCTTTCATCAACCATAAAAAATCAAGGTGTTTGAATTCAGGCAATAAAAACTCTCCGTCAAACTTATTGTTGTAGATATAGTGCTCAAGCGATCCGGTAGGCTCGCGATATTCATAGACAGAAAAAAAGTACTCGCGTTTTTTATAAACCCTTTTTATCTCCAACTCATTGATACGAAAGTCAAGACCAATGGAGTTGTTAAGGTGCCAACAAAACTGATAGCCACGTATGGGAGCCACGATACCCAACAAACGAGTGCCTTCGAAAAACGCCTCCGTAATTAAAGAGTTGTCAAGAACAAGTTTGTTGATTCGTTCAGCCATGTCTACAAATACAAATTACCGAATCGGTTATTAGAATTGAATGTTCACCGTAAACTGCTCTTTACCGCGCTGGTAGATCACCGATGTGCTGTCACCCTTTTTGAATTTTCCCAGCGTCTGCATATAAGCTTCCATAGAACTGATTTTATAGTCGCCAATTTGCAGTATAATATCCCCAGCTTTTAGTCCGGCCTTTTGCGCGGGTCTGCCCTCTGTTACGCCATCTGCTCGCACGCCATTACCACTATAGGTGTAATCCGGCATTATCCCCATCGATACACTAAATCTTGCGGTGGTAGTTGTTTGCGCCTCTTTAGTTTTTAAGAACGACAGCTTACCAGATTCATTAGTTTTTTCAACTACCCCTTGTACATGGCGAAGAATTTTTACCATACCTGCATAGTTGATAAGATTGGCATCATCAGAGGGTTTATGATAGTCAGTGTGCAATCCGGTAAAATAAAACAACACAGGAATGTCTTTGCGATAGAAAGAGGTATGATCGCTGGGACCAGATCCTGCTGAATCAATTTTTATCTGAAAAGCACCAGCCGCCTTAGAGGACATTGATGGTTTTTGATCTCCCTGAACCTGTGAAATCATGGAGGCCCAAACAGGTGAAGTACCATATCCACCAATGGTGAGCGCCTTTGTGCTGTCGTTCAAACGTCCCACCATATCCATATTGATCATATAGTTTATCGACTTTAGATCAATTGTAGGATTATCAGTAAAATGTTTGGACCCATAAAGTCCCAGCTCTTCTCCAGAGAAAGCAATAAAAAGATAGTTGTTGTTTTTTGCCTTTGATGCTTTTAATAAACTTGCCAACTCTAACATGGTGGCAGCGCCACTTGCATTATCGTCAGCACCATTGTGAATATCAGTGACATTGTAAGGGCCAGACCCTTGTCTTGCATAACGAGAGTTTCCATCTTCCCCATAACCCAAATGATCAAAATGTGCGCCCAGCACTATAGTATTAGCGGCACCATTGTCTATAAAACCAACCACATTCGTGCCGCTTCTGATTTTATCTCCTAACATAGCAGAGGCTTTAATGTTTAAAGAAGCAACCTCTTGCATCAGAGTATGAGCGTATGCAGACTTTTGTAAATAAAATACGGGTAGTGTCAAAACTGGCGACTTATCTTTTGCGTTAAAAGTCAACTTGTCTTCCTTGTTGCCACTGTTATACCAAAAGACAGCGGTGGCTCCTTTTTGTTTAGCTATTTTAGAAAAATCATAAACATATCCAGGTAAATCAAAGTGAGGATTACTAGCATTATCCTCTATCACTGTATTAACATCAATAAACCAAGGGGATCCAACTTCTAAAACCCCGATTGTAATTTGTCCTTGTATTGTTCCATTGGCGCTAAACGGGAAAACAAAAAAATCTTTCCCCGCTGTCATATTTTTTTCAGCAATTATCAAAGAGGTTTCTTCCTTCATTTTCTTGCCTTCGTTCACTGAAAAAGCTTGTAAAAAGCCGTCTGTGCCCTTGGGAGTTAGCCCAAGATTCTGAAACTTTTGACTGATATACTCAGCCGCTAACTTTTCGCCGGCCGTTCCCGTGCGACGTCCCTCTAATTTATCATCCGCTAAGTATCCAACATGGGCGCGTAGTTTATTTTCAAGAGAAAGATTTTCTTTGTTTAGTTTGGCCGAAGGAGAACAGGCCACAAGAAGTACTAAAACAAAAAGCGAAAGATGGCTACGAGGGGTTTTCATGTTGTTTTTATTGACAGTTTACAAAGTTATTAGGTACTCCTGAATTCGTAAGGCCGTTTGGGCGTTGATTTTTACTTTTGCAATACTTTAATCTTCCCTATTGAGCGGAAATAAACTCCATATTGCACTGGTGGGTAACCCCAACAGCGGAAAAAGCTCCTTATTTAACTGTTTAACGGGCCTTCACCAGCAAGTAGGTAATTTTCCTGGAGTTACCGTAGACAAGAAAACAGGTGTTGCCAACTTTGGGGCTTTTGATGCAGAATTAGTGGACCTCCCGGGCACTTATAGCCTTTACCCAAAACGATTAGACGAGTGGGTTACCTATAAAATTTTACTGGGTGAAGATGATGAAGTAAAACCTGATGTGGTCGTTGCCGTGGCAGATGCCAGTAATTTGAAGAGAAATCTTCTCTTTTGTACGCAGTTAATTGACCTTAAGCAGCCCGTTGTGGTGGCATTGACCATGATGGATCTGGCTCGTCAAAAAGGAATTAAAATTGACCTTTTAGCCCTTAAGAGAGAGCTGGGTGTTCCAGTGGTAGCGGTGGACGCTCGTAAGAAGAAGGGGTTAACAGAACTTAAAAAGGCCATCGAACTCACTGTTCAGGGGGCCTATAAGGTTCCTCATCGGGATTTTATTGACAATAATGCTCTGGCCGCTATCCCCATTGAAAAAATGAAAGAGGAAATGCCGGGGATCAGCGATTACAAAGCGATTCATTTTTTAACCAACCACGAATCATTTCAACTATCAGATCCACTTCAGCAAAAAATTGAATCGATAGAAGAGCAATATAGTTTTAACCCAACTAAAACACAGGCCGAGGAGATTTTACAGCGTTATGGCAGAATTAGACAGGTGATGCAACAGGCGGTTGCCGAACCCGATCCTCTGCAAAAATCATTATTCACAGAAAAGTTAGATACCATTCTCCTTCACAGACGATGGGGGTATTTGATTTTGCTCACCATGTTGTTCTTATTGTTCCAAAGTGTTTTTCTGTTGGCGCAATATCCGATGGACTGGATTGAGATGGGATTTGGTGCCCTTAGCGGATGGTTATCAGAAACACTTCCCAATAATTGGGCCGCTGATCTATTCATCAATGGAGTAGTGGCAGGCCTCGGGGGCATTATGGTATTTGTACCGCAGATCATGATCTTGTTTGGTATTATTAATTTATTGGAAGACTCTGGCTATATGGCGAGGATCAGTTTTTTATCTGACAGACTGATGCGAAGTGTGGGGTTGAATGGCAAGAGTGTAATGCCCATGATTAGTGGATTCGCCTGTGCGGTTCCGGCTATCATGTCGGCACGTAATATTGAAAATCGTAAAGAGCGCTTGTTGACAATTTTGATTACGCCACTAATGAGTTGCTCCGCCAGACTTCCCGTGTACACCACTATTACCGCTTTGGTAATTCCCAATAATTATCTACTGGGCTTTTTGAGTTTACAGGGATTGGTCTTGTTGGCTATGTATGTGTTGGGTATTGTAGTAGCGATGATGGTGTCTTATATCGCTAACCTGTTTATTAATATCAAGGAAAAAAGTTTTTTCATTCTTGAGTTGCCCGTTTACCGTGCTCCTCGCTGGGGAAATGTAGTTCCTACTATGATTAGTAAGGCTAAGATCTTTGTACTGGATGCGGGCAAGATCATCATGATTATTTCATTAGTATTATGGGCCTTGAGTTCTTTTGGTCCGGATAATACCATGGCCTCTCTGAAAAAGAATTATGAAAAAGGGCTAACCATCTCCGGAGTAGATGCGGATCAATTAGAGAGAGAATATCATACCGCAAAATTGGAAAACTCCTACGCGGGTTTAATTGGAAAACAAATAGAACCCGTTATTGCACCTTTAGGATTTGATTGGAAAATTGGAATTGCGCTCATTACTTCTTTTGCCGCTAGAGAGGTTTTTGTAGGTACTATGGCTACACTATATAGTGTAGGCGACAATGGGGAAGACTCCTCCTTGTTAAACGAAAAGATGAGCGCTGCGGTTCGCTCCGACGGCACCAAAGTATTTACACTAGCCACTGGATTATCGCTAATGATCTTTTATGTGTTTGCCATGCAATGCATGAGTACACTAGCTATTGTAAAGCGAGAAACCAGAACCTGGAAGTGGCCCATGATCCAGTTGGTGTATATGACAGGGCTTGCCTGGTTATTGAGCTGGACGGTGTATATCTTGTTCCGCTAAAGAGTTATTTATTTTTCGCGGCTGCTAAATAGTCAAATACCAGCGCACAAAATGCTTTTATTCCAGTAGGCATTCCACTGTTGTCTACATAAAAATCCGCTGTATGGTGCGGAGGGGCTTTGGCTGGATCTTGTCCCTTGGGCATTCCTCCCAGATAAAAAAAGAAAGATGGCGCTTTTGTTCCATAAAAAGAAAAGTCTTCTGCCCCGGTCACCCACTCTCTCTCTGTAACATTACCGGCACCCAAGGCCTTTTCTAATGAAGGGACCATTTGCTTTACTAATGCGGGAGTATTATAAGTAACTAATGTTTTTGTTTCTATGACGGTCTCTGCTTCGGCCCCATTGGCCGCTGCAATTAACGAAGCAGTCTTTTTAATTTTCTCATGCACCTCTTGTTGCATTTTACTGTCCAACGTGCGAATGGTTCCTTGCATCAAACAAGTTTCTGGAATTATATTCTGACGAACTCCTCCCTGAATTTTTCCTACGGTAATAATTACCGGTGCTTTTGTTAGTTCTGATTGACGGCTTACAATGTTTTGCAATCCTTCTATTATTTGTGCTGACACCTGAATGGGGTCCACTCCTTTCCAGGGTTGTGAACCATGGCTGCCTTTTCCTTTTACTAAAATGGAGAACCAATCTGCAGAGGCCATGAAAGCGCCGGGCTTGTATTGAATTTGGCCCACTTCAATATCAGATTCTATGTGAAGACCAAATACAACATCCACTTTCGGATTTTCCATTACCCCTTCTTTTACCATTAGCTCAGCACCTCCCTCTTCTCCATCAGGAGCACCCTCTTCTGCAGGTTGAAATATAAATTTCACAGAACCACTTATTTGGTCTTTCATGCCGGCTAATACTTCTGCGACACTCATTAAGATGGCCACATGTGTATCGTGACCACATGCATGCATAACACCCACCTGGGCTCCATTATATTCTGTAGTTTCTTTGGAGGCGAAGGGAATATTCACGCGCTCTACCACCGGCAGCGCATCCATATCAGCGCGGAGCGCTACACAGGGTCCGGGCTTAGCGCCTTTCAACAAACCGACTACTCCGGTTTTTGCTACCCCCTCTTGTACTTCCATTCCTAAAGAACGAAGATGGGCCGCTACCAGCTTTGATGTTTTAAACTCACGATTTCCTAACTCGGGATAACGATGCAATTGCTCTCTCCACTCGTTCGTCTTTTTTTGCATCGCGTCTGCTTTTTGATACGCCACTTGCCGTGGATCTATACTTGTTTTAGTTTGGGCCAATAGAGTTAGCTGTCCAATAAGAGCAATATAAAGCAGGCCTATTTTTTTCATGGGGGAGATTGTTTGGTTATGAATGTAAGATAACAATGATTAAGTTTTATTTTTAATGCGCCATGCTGCTCCGTCATGTACCTTTTCTTCGTGCTGTGTTTTTTCACAGTCTATCCGCCTTTGGAGGACCGCAGGCACATTTGGGCATGATGCTGAAAACTTTTGTTCAGCGAACGCCTTATGTAAGCGAAAAGGAGCTGATGGAGTATAATTCGTTTTGTCAATTATTACCCGGCGCTTCTTCTACACAAACACTTACGCTTATAGGGTATAAACGGGGAGGTATTTCACTGGCCGTTCTTACCTTACTGATCTGGATATTACCGGCCAGCCTCTTGATGGGTGGCTTTTCTTTTTTATTGCTACACTTTCATAATGCCCAATGGCGAGACGATATTTTTCGATTTATTCCTCCCATGGCAGCAGGGTTTTTGGGATTTGCCATACTTCGAATCTTCCCAATGGCAGTAAGAAACACCATTACCTGGGTAATTATGCTGGTGAGTCTTGCTAGCACCTGGTTTTTATTTGGGAGACCTTGGTTGGTTCCGCTGTTATTAGTAGTAGCTGGTGTTGCCACCAACTTTAGTAGTAAAAGAATTCCTCAGCAAGAAGAAAAGCCCAAACAAATCCGTTGGTGGAACATCTGGTTGTTCGGAATTATTTTTATCGCCGCGGGTATTCTCAGTGAAACAGCCCGAAAAAATGATTGGCCCGATCGCAAACCCATTAACTTATTTGAGAATACTTATCGTATGGGAAGTTTTGTTTTTGGTGGAGGACAGGTATTATTACCCATGATGTATGAGCAGTGGAGCGTACGCCCTAACACGGTAAAAGAAAGAAATCCCAAAGCCATCCAAATTGATCAACAAGATTTTTATACCGGAATGGGGATGGTACAAGCGGTACCCGGTCCCGTTTTTTCTTTTGCGGCATTTACGGGAGGAATGGCTATGAAAGGAGAAGGCCCCACCCGACAAATTTTGGGTTGTATCATTGGAGTAATTGCCATTTTTCTTCCTAGTACCCTATTGGTGCTTTTCTTTTTTCCCGTTTGGCACAACTTAAAAAAATATGCAGCAGTGTATCGTTCACTTGAAGGGGTGAATGCGGCCGTAACGGGAATTATGGTGGCTTCCACCCTCTATATCAGTAGAGACATTTCTATTTTGGAAACCAATATCGTTAGTATTACAAACTTGTTGGTGATTGTTGGAACCGTCCTTTTGTTGCGATTCACCAAAGTGTTTTCCCCGTTGATTGTATTGCTTTGTTTAGCCTTGGGCTACTTTCTGTAATAATTTCCTTTTTCTATTTCTTCAATCACCGCGTCCGGAACCATATAGCGAATGGATTTATGTTCGGCAATGCAGTTGCGGATATAGGTGGCAGAAAGTTGTAATAGGGGTGCCGTAATAATTTTCATTCTTGCTCCCATTTTATTGTCGGGATTAAACCCTTGCCGGGGATACACATAAATATCATAATCACGGATCAGCGCTTCATAGTTTTTCCACTGAGGAAGATTTTGAAAACTGTCGGCCCCCATAATAATACAAAACTCGTGTTGAGGATATTTTTCAGCCAAGTAGGTGAGGGTATCAATGGTGTAGGAGGGGCGTGGCAACGAAAACTCAATATCCGACGCCCTGATTCGATCGTCGTTTTCTGTAGCCAGATTTGCTAGATGTAATCGGTGGTATTCGTTCAACAAACTTTTTTCCTGTTTCAAGGGGTTAAGGGGAGACACCACCAACCAAACCTTTTTGATATCGGTTTCGTTCAACACATAATTTGCCACAATTAGATGGCCATTATGAATGGGGTTAAAGGAACCAAAATAAAGACCTATTTTCACCTAAAATATTGATTGTCAATTACTTATTTCTACAAGTATGTTTTCTGCTTCATTTAGCCGAAGGCTCAGGTGGTAGCCAGCCACATTCACAGAGATGGGGTCGCCCAGCGGAGCCACCTGCTCCATAAGGATTGACTCGCCCGGAACACACCCCATTTCCATAAGCTTCAGGAATATATCATTATTCTGAAACTCCTTAATAACGGCCCCTTGGCCTGGTTTTAGCTCTGAAAGACGGACAACCATGTTCAACTATTATTTTGCAAAACTACCCTTGTTGGCTGGTATTTCTTTACGAATTTTGATAATTATGAAGACCGAATCAAAAGTTTATTTCTTCTTTGAAAAGAAGGGGTTTCGCTTGGATAATCGCCAAGAACTCAAGTTGTTTATTGAGGCTCTTTTTAAAAAAGAAAAGAAGAAGCTTGCCTCCATTAATTATATTTTCTGTTCTGATAATAGAGTGCTGAAAATAAACAGAGCCTATCTCAAACACGACTACCTCACCGATATCATCACTTTTGATCTATCTGAGAGGGCTGAAACCTCTGCAGAGGTCTATATAAGTATAGATAGAGTAAAAGAAAACTCCCATAAGAATAAAGTCTCCTTCAAAAACGAACTACACCGGGTAATTTTCCATGGTGCACTCCACCTTTGCGGGTATAAGGATAAAAAAAGAGAGGATACAGCACTGATGCGGAAAAAAGAGGACCAATACCTTTCCCTTTATGGACTTTAAGCCATCAAACCGGTTTTTATTTATTGGGGTCCCTTTCGTTCCACGTGGAACACTAGTACAAATACACTGGAAAAAAGCGTGAGTTAGCGCAATCGGTAACCTTGGCAAAATAACTGCGGTGGTGGCCGCTGACAGATAATCTATGTCCTATTTAGGGGGAACTAGCTGTTTCACGTGGAACATCTTGAGAATTCATATTGCTTTGAAAGCCTTTATCTTTGCCGCGCATGTTTAATGAATACGACGTTATAGTGGTAGGGGCCGGGCACGCCGGCTGTGAAGCAGCAGCGGCGGCGGCTAATATGGGCTCCCGTACGATGCTGATTACCATGAATATGCAGACAATTGCCCAAATGAGCTGTAATCCGGCCATGGGGGGTATTGCTAAGGGGCAAATTGTTCGTGAAATAGACGCGATGGGGGGATATTCGGGAATTGTTACCGATTTATCTACTATTCAGTTCAGAATGCTGAACAGAAGCAAGGGGCCGGCCATGTGGAGCCCCCGCGCGCAGAATGATCGCATGTTGTTTCACCTGAAATGGAGAGAATTACTAGAAAACACCAACAACCTTGATTTCTACCAGGACACTGTTACCGGATTATTGATTAAGGATAATATCTGCTACGGAGTAAAGACGGGGCTGGGTCACGAAATCAGGGCAAAATCCGTAGTACTCACAAACGGTACCTTTTTAAACGGAATCGTACATATTGGTGAAAAGAATTTTGGTGGAGGCCGAATGGCCGAGAAAGCAGCCACCGGAATTACAGAACAACTTGTAAGTCAAGGATTTGAGAGCGATAGGCTGAAAACAGGAACACCGCCCAGAATCGACGGGAGAAGCTTGGATTACTCCAAAATGGAGGAACAGCCTGGAGACGATGAGGTGGTAGGATTTTCCTTTACCGATACGGAAAAACCCCAAAAACAACGTAGTTGCTGGATTGCATATACTAGTCAAGAGGTACACGACGTATTAAAAACGGGATTTGACCGTAGTCCGATGTTTGCGGGAAGAATTGACGGAGTGGGGCCGCGCTATTGCCCAAGTATAGAAGACAAGATCAATAGATTTGCCGAAAGAGACCGCCACCAGCTTTTTGTAGAACCCGAAGGGTGGAATACTGTAGAAATCTATTTAAACGGTTTTTCCACCTCTTTGCCAGAAGATACACAATACGAAGCTCTTCGTAAAATAGATGGTTTTGAAAATGTGAGAATGTTTAGGCCTGGGTATGCTATAGAGTATGATTATTTTCCACCCACGCAACTTCACTACTCTTTGGAAACCAGGGTCTTACAAAATTTATTCTTTGCGGGACAAATTAATGGGACCACAGGTTATGAGGAAGCGGCCTGTCAGGGCCTAATGGCCGGCATCAACGCTCATAAAAAAGCCAAAGGCGAGGAAATGTTGATCCTGAAAAGAAACGAGGCTTATATTGGAGTCTTAATCGATGATCTGATCAGCAAAGGAACCAAAGAGCCCTACCGCATGTTTACCTCCAGAGCAGAATTCAGAACCTTGCTCCGACAAGACAATGCAGACCTGCGTTTAACAGAGCTGAGCTTCAAACACGGATTGGCTTCGCAAGAAAGAATGGACAAAATGAATTTGAAGAAAGGGTCCATTGAAAAAATTAAATCAATTCTTCGGGAAATATCAATTGAACCTGCTGAAATCAATGGATGGTTTGCTACGATAAACTCTTCCTCTATTAGCGAAAAACAAAAAGCGCAGAAAATTTTATTGCGCCCCGATGTAGAGTTGCAAGAGTTTATTGAGGCTGTTCCAAAACTAAAAGACGCATTTGCTCACTTTGATAAAGAAAGTATTGACCAGGCGTCTATACAATTGAAGTATGAGGTATATATAGAGAAAGAAAAAGAATTGGTACAGCGTATGTCCCAATTAGAAGATCTTGAAATACCCGAGTCTTTTGACTACAGAAAAATTGCCTCTTTGGGCAATGAAGCAAGAGAAAAGCTGAACAAAGCAAAGCCTCGTACCCTTGGACAAGCCAGTAGAATTTCTGGCATTAATCCAAGTGATGTACAAATTCTCATGGTGTATATGGGGAGATAATCAGCCTTTTTTTCGCAAGGTAATTTCTCGAGCAGTGAGTGTGTTATTGGATGGGCCACTTATTTTTCCTCTGCAATTTTTAGCACCACATTTACACTCGAAGGGTTCCATGGAAGGATCTAAAAACTGTGCATAGTCTAAGGTTAACTCTTCGTTCAACTGAACACGTTTTATAGACACCACATTCAGTCCATCAAAACCAGTATTCGCATCACAGC
>JBMSWW010000012.1:0-18222 GCA_049425065.1 Chitinophagaceae bacterium | reverse complement strand
AATAAAAAAGACAATTCGTTAAAGAATTGTCTTTTGGGTAGGAATGTAGTCCCGCCAAGAATCGAACTTGGAATTAACGTTTAGGAAACGCTGGTTATATCCATTTAACTACGGGACCAAAGGCCTCTCTAATGCAAAGCCTCAAATATGGGAGGGCAAATATACATAAGAAAAAAGCGCCTTATTTCGTAAGTTAGCCTTTTAATATCCCAATAGTGACTGAGCAGGAATTGATAGCAGGTTTGCAAAGTGGGGAGGAGTCAGCCTTTCAACTGCTCGTCAATAAGTACAAAGACCTTGTGTATAATACCGCATTGGGTGTTGTACAAAATGCAGAGGACGCCGAAGATGTAGCACAGGAAGTATTTATACAAGTATTTCGATCCATTCAAAATTTTAAGGCAGAGGCTAAGCTCTCTACCTGGTTGTATAAAATAACTACTACCCGAGCACTGGATTTACTAAGGGCCAAAAAAAGTAAAAAGCGTTTCGGTCTACTCAAACGACTTTGGGAGAACGGCGAGGGAGAAGAACCTACGGCAGAGATCAAAGAGTTTAATCACCCTGGCGTGGAGTTAGAGCGAAAGGAAGATGCTGCCCAATTATTTAAAGCCATAGCGGAGCTTCCTGAAAATCAAAAAGTTGCATTTGTGCTTCATAAACTCGAAGGGCTTTCATATTTAGAGGTGAGCGAGGCGATGGGGAATTCCCTAGCAGCCGTGGAGTCATTGTTGCATCGAGCCAAGCTCAACCTTCGAAAGACCCTTGAAAAACAAATTTCAAAGCCTTGATATGAAAGTTTTATCCCCTGTTGACGTCAAAATAATCAGACTATGAAAAACGGCCTGCAAAACCGAATTGAAACTATCCTTTCCAGCCTTGATCAAGTACAGAGAGCCTCAGCTCCCGACTACCTTTATACCCGTATAAAGGGGCGATTGCAAAGTGAGGAATCTAAGAATTCTAGCTTTTGGTTGCTCCGCCCTGTTCCGCTGATTGGCCTACTTTCCTTATTTCTGATTATCAACGCCTCGTTGATCTTGAATCAAGAATTGGGCACTTTCCCAATCACCGCGGGCGCTGAGAACTTGGCAGCACCTTCAACAGAAGTACCCTATGCTGTGGCCGCAGAATATCGGTTACACGATAATGTAACCTTCTATGACAATGGTCGTGAAATTTCAAGCCGTTAATTCAATCTATCCAAACTATTTTTTATGACTAATGCTTCTCCTAAAATAGTAACAATAGCGGTTTTATTGCTGTTAATTATCAATACGGGCCTTGTTGTATTCTTAGTTCTGGGACGCAAAGAAAAGAGCTTCCAAAGCCCCTACAGTCGACAGGATAATTTTGAGTTAATGGCTAGAGAGTTAAATCTTCAAGAAGAGCAAAAAGCACAACATAAATTATTAAGGGAAGAACATTTTAAAAATGTAAGACCTTATTACGATTCTATTCGCACCACAAAAATGGCACTTTACGCCAGAGTCCCTGATTCCACTGTAATGGAGGATGATTTTACAATGTATGATGCCAAGGTGATTGCATGGCAAAGTAAAATTAACAAATTGACCTTTGAGCATTTTAGAAAAGTACGATCAATATTGCAGCCAGATCAACAACCCCAATTTGATAGTTTTGTTCAAAAAATGATGTTACGCAACCGAAGAGACTCTACTCGTAAGCAATAATTATGCGTAGAGTCTTTCGATCGCCTCGCGATATTTTTCCATCACCACTTTTCTCTTCAGCGATAGTTTAGGGGTTAATTCACCGGTATCAATGCTCCATTCATTAGCCAGCAGTTCAAATTTTTTCACTTGTTCTACTGGGTTAAAAAATTTATTGAAGCTTTCTACTAATTCTTTATAAAATTCTATCACTTTAGGATGACTGATCAATACTTCATGATCAGTTTCTTTGACTCCATGTTGGCGACACCAGTCAAGTAAATTTGGGAAAGAGGGTACGATTAATGCACTTACAAATTTTCTGTCAGCTCCAATCACCATGGTTTGTTCAATATAAATAGACTCTTTTAGACGGCTTTCAATAGGAAGGGGCGCTACATATTTTCCTCCACTGGTCTTGAACATTTCTTTTTTCCGGTCGGTGATCTTTAAAAATCCTTTCTCGGTGAAAGTGCCAATATCTCCGGAACAAAACCAATCCTCTTTCATCACTTCTGCAGTCAGGTCTGGCCTTTTGTAATACCCCATCATGATATTGGATCCCTTACAAAGAATCTCTCCGTCTTCGGCAATTTTTACCTCTACACCTTCTATCATAGGACCTACTGAACCAAATTCACGTCCACTTTCTTCAAAACGATTTACACTCACCACTGGGGAGGTTTCAGTTAACCCATATCCCTCCATGATAATGATCTTTGCTGCGGTGAAGATTCTAATCAGTCTAACTTGGCAAGCAGCCCCTCCGCTAACTATGCATTTAACATTTCCGCCCAAGGCCTCTCTCCATTTAGTAAAGATGAGTTTGTTCGCCAAGGCTAATTGAAACTGGTAACCCGCACTCTGAGAAGCATTGATCTCAAACTTCTCTGCTAAGCTATGTGCCCAAAAGAAAAGTTTTCTTTTTACGCCAGTAAGTTCATTCCCCTTGGCCATGATCTTATCATACACTTTTTCTAATAAGCGGGGTACCGTAGTGAAGATATGCGGCTGAACTTCTTTCAGATTGTCTCCAATCGTGTCCATGCTCTCCGCATAATAAATAGCAATTCCCTTGTAGAGATAGAGATAGGTTACCATGCGCTCCAGAATATGGTTCAGCGGCAAAAAGCTTAGTGACTTCATATTCTCTCCGGGAGGAAAGCAGGGCATAGAGGCTTTTACGTTAGAAAGAATATTTCGATGCGAAAGCATCACTCCCTTGGGCGTACCGGTAGTACCTGAGGTATAGATAATGGTAGCAAGATCTTCGTAGCCAATACGATCTGAAATAGGTTTGACCTGCTCTATCAATTGCGGGGTAGAGGCTTCTGTCAATTCTTTCCAGTGGCTGGCATTGACCACATGTTCAAAAGTGTAAATCTTTTGTAAATGGGGTAGTTGCTCTTTTAAGCTGGTAACTTTTAAAAATAATTCCTCATCATTCACGAAGACCACTTTTGCTTGTGAATCTTTCAGTACAAACTCCAGTTCATTTACATTGATAGTAGGATACAAGGGGGTAAGAATGGCCCCGATTTGTTGAACCGCTAAATCTACCATTACCCACTCTGGTCTGTTCTTAGACAGGATGGCAACTTTGTCTCTTCCTTCAGCACTCATATCACCCGCACCAATGCCGATAGAGAGTAGTCCGGCACTTAAGCGGTCTACTGTATCTTTTACCATCGCCGTGCTATATTGTTTCCATTGACCGGCTTCCTTCCCGGCTAACATGCAATCCAGCGGATTAGAATTCAGATTGATCGACAAACAGTCGAATAGTCTTTTTGCTTGATTCATAGGTCAATCGTTAGGTTGGTATCTAATGCTTGTAACAGCGACTACAAATTAGTGAATTTCTTGACTCAACGAGTGGGGTAATATTGCCCGGCAGGTACTTTATAGACCCGATTGAATAGAAAGTCTTTCAGTTTAAGAAAGATAACTGCATTCTCTTCTGTCCAGATCTTAAATTTTTGAGCATCGGTTACTTCACCTAGTAGCCATTGATCATAGGCCTCGAACAGTCCCGATTGCAATAATTGTCGTTGATGATCAAATAAACGACAGGGGAACTGTTCTCCTTGCTTTTCAAACCACTCTAAAATGAATCGTGTGCGGATCATGGTAAGCGTTTCGGGACTTAGCCCATTAATGGCAGGAGCCGATGCTTTATCCAAGGTTTGCTTGACTATCATCCAAAAAGGGCTTCTTTTTTTCGGGGATTCAGTACTGCCGCCCGACAAAATATTTTTATAGGACTCCCACAAAATATTTTTCAAGGTACTGGCGCGCTGACTCTTACTTTCCATATTGATATAAGTCTCTGCATAGAGTAGCGCTATCAATGGGTCCTTATTGGTAGAATAATATAATGCTGCGTTGTAATAGTTACCTGCATAATTTGGATCCAGACGAATACCATTCTCCCAACATTCTATAGCACGACCATCTTTGGAAGACAAATAAAGTTCTCCTAACTCACTATATAATGGACCACTATTGGGGAATTTCTTGAGCCCCTGACGATACATCTTCTCGCATTCTTTTACTTCTTCCAATGCCTTATACACATTCCCAGCTAGTTGAAAGCTTATTACATCGGCATCGGCACGTTTGATTAATTTTTCTGCTACTTCTTTCGCTTTAGCAAAATCTCTTTTGAGTGCCAAACTAAAGGCAAGATCTTTTTGTAATTCTAAATTATCCGCATATTCTTTAAGTCCCTGTTGCAACACCACCACAGCATTATCATGATCTCCTCGATTATTGAATTCTCGAGCAGCTGTTTGCACTTGAAGAACAGTCATCTGCCCCATAGCAAATCTTGTGCTGATAAAAAAGACAAGAAAAAAAATGACGAATCTCATGCCGGCTACTATTTTTTAGATAAGATGCGTTAACAGCCCATCTCTTAATTTGGGTTCAAACCAGGTACTCTTGGGAGGCATTACTTCTCCGCTATCAGCAATGGCAAATAGCTGTTCAATACTAACAGGGTATAAACTAAATGCAATTTTCATTTCTCCGCTGTTCACTCTTTTCTCCAACTCTTCGAGTCCACGAATTCCACCTACAAAGTCAATTCTTTTATCCGTGCGCTGGTCTTTAATGCCCAGCCATTTTGTTAAAATGTTATTGGTAAGGATCGTAATGTCTAATACCCCAATTGGATCCTCACTATAAGTACCAGCTTTTGCTTCGAGGGAGTACCACTGTCCTTCTACATACATGCCAAATCGATGTAGGTGAGTGGGTTTTACAGCACTGTTGCTAGGTGTAATTACAAACTCATCTTGTAGTAATCGAATTAATTCTTCCGCAGTATGTCCATTCAAATCTTTCACCACTCGGTTATAATCTAGAATGGCTAGTTGACTGGCAGGAAAAATAGTCGTTAGAAAACAGCGAGCAGCGGCACTCTCAGGAAGTGCGGCACTTACTTTAGCTGCGGACGCCGCGCGATGATGTCCGTCTGCGATATAGGTGCAGGGAACTTCTTTTTCAAAGGAAGCCGTGATGTTGTCTACAGCAGTTTTATCATTCACTACCCAAATAGTATGTTGGATACCATCACTCGCTGTTATATCATAAAGAGGTGCGTGTTCTTTTTTCCAGGTATCAATTAAGCTATTGAGAGAGGCAACATCGCGGTAGGCTAGAAATACATTACCTGTTTGGGCACGGATCGTACGCATATGATCGATACGATCCTTTTCTTTTTCCGGACGCGTGAATTCGTGTTTTTTAATTTTATTCTTATGATAATCTTCTACGGAAGAAACGCAGACTAACCCTGTCTGACTCCTGCCATTCATGATCAACTGATAGATATAATAGCAGGCCGTTTCTTCTTGCACTAAAGTTCCCTGTGTAATAAAAGCTTCCAGGTTGACTTTTGCTTTTTCATATACAGCATCACTATGAATGTCTATTTCTGAACCAAGATCAATCTCTGATTTAGTAACATGCAAAAAAGAATGAGGATTGCCTTGTGCTTCTGCACGGGCTTCTTTACTGTTCAAGACATCATAGGGGCGTGCGGCAACTGCTGCTGCGAGCGGAGGTTGAGGTCGGAGTGCTTTAAAAGGTTGAATATGGGCCATAGTTAGGCTTTATGTTGTGCAAATGATTTCATGAACTCGGTGATGGCAATCACAGACTCCATCGGAAGTGCATTATATAAGGACACTCTGAATCCTCCTACACTTCTATGTCCCTTGATGCCGATTATTCCTTCTTTTTCTGCCGCCGTTAAAAATTCTTTTTCTAGTTTGGGATCCTGCATCACAAAGACCACATTCATGAGACTGCGATCTTCTTTAGCCACGGGTCCCTGGAACATCGGTAGACTATCCAGGGTTTGGTAAAACAGTGAAGCCTTTTGTTGGTTTAATTGTTCAATGGCTGCCACTCCGCCCATTTTTTTTAACCAGCGCAAGGTGAGCAATACCACATACACCGCAAACACCGGAGGGGTATTCAACATGCTCGCCTCTTTAATGTGCAAACGATAATCCATAAAAGCAGGAATATCGCGAGAGGTCTTTCCTAATTTGTTTTTATTGACCACTACCAAACAAACACCTGCGGGTCCAATATTTTTTTGAGCCCCAGCATAGATCAAATCGAATTGATTGAAGTTGAGTTGTCGACTCAATACATCACTACTCATATCTGCAACTAGCGACACTCCGCAATCATAGGGTAGTTGATGCCACTGCGTACCGGCAATAGTCTCGTTGGTGGTGATATGTAGGTAGGCAGATTCCGGGGCTATGTCTAACTGTTTGGGAAGCGTCGTAAATCCGCTCACTGCAGAGGATCCTGCAATATGAACCTTGCCAAAATGTTTTGCTTCTTTGATGGCCTTTTCCGACCAGGTTCCGGTTTCTGTATAAGAGGCCGTTTGCGAGGTATCTAATAAATTCATGGGGATTTGCACAAACTGCATGGTAGCGCCTCCGTGCAAAAACAAAACTTCATGATCACTGTCCAATTGCATTAATTCACGAACAAGGTTTCTAGCTTCTTCTATTACCGGTTGAAACAAAGGAGTTCGATGGCCAATCTCCAATATAGAAAGCCCGGTCCCGTTAAAATCAATAATCGCACGGCTGGCTTCTTCAAGTACCACTTTAGGTAAGATGGAAGGACCGGCATTGAAGTTGTGAAGTTTCATCCTGGCAAATGTAAGCCAAGCTATTCGTGTTCTCTTCCCTTTATAAGGTTGTTCTTCCATGCCTGATTCAGTGCTTCCATTTGAGTTATTTCTTGCGGGCTTAGAGGGGCCCTAGCCAATTCATGTAAGGGCGGCTGTCCTGCATTGATCCAGGCCGTTAACCAAAAGGACGCAACCGCGTGGATAGACTCTCGCATTCGTCTTTCCACCATTCCTTTTAAGGCTTTATCATAGGCCAAACTATATCCCGTTGAATATTGTCTCGTTAATACCCCTTTTCTATCTTCAAAGGCAAATCGTTGATCGGAAGGGTAAGACTGACTAAGTTTCTTTTCTATGCGTAATACTGTATCAGCCGAAGCGGCACTTTGTAATACCGTCTTCCAAATAAAGGCTCCGGGATCAGGGATCCATTTAGCCTTTCCCACCAGGAAATCCCAATTTTCTTCGGCTAATATTTCAGGGATTCGGCTCTCCCAAAAACCATGAATGCCACGCTGCCCGGTTTGTTGACCGTTATGATTGCTGCAAGCATGCAGGGGTACGTGCGCATCGGAAACATAATGACCAATTTCTGCGGACAATTTTAATATGGCTAACAATTCTTTTTTTCGAAAAGCCTCGGTAAGTCTATATAGCATTGTCTGCACCCACCAGGGAACAATGCCATATTTATTTAGACTGTCTTCACCACAGGCGTCCACAGCTTCTTTCCATGAACGAGGCAGGGAAACATAGGGAGCCGGTCCGTAATGATCCAGGTCTATATAATGACGAGGCCCTTCTTCTTCCACGGCATATCTTCTTTTATCGGGATCTACCGCATGTTCTTCTAAAAATTGGATATGGGGTTTATAGAGTACCATCATTTCTGGCGGCAACAGAAATACTGCATAATAATTGATGCGTTGATGACCAAAGAAGCCCCAGCTGTGCGCTGTCGTTTGCAGACATAGCAAGCCCAGGATGGTGAAAAACCATTTCATAAAAAACAATTGTTAGATAAAAAATCCTCTCTCTGTAAAGGGAAAAATTGCGATATCGACTATTGCTTATCGATCCGCGGAGCGCTCCGCATCCATGTCTACCACGCCGCCCGTAACCGCGTATTTCATGGCCTCGCCGGAACTGATTTTTTCGATTTTTCGCACTCGTTCTCGAGGTAATATATATAACTGACCTGCAAAATTGTATCCCTGAGGGACATATACAGCCACTTTGTCGGCGCCCATTTCAAACTTGTCCATTTCTTCGTCCGTCAAAAAACCCACAATCCATACATCGGGTCCAAAAACATTGGCCAAGACCGCCTTATTGAACTTTCTTTTATTACCTGCAAAAGCCTCAAAAAAATCACGGGTGGAGGTATAAATTAGCTTGACGCCAGGGGTTCGTTCCATCCACTGGTCGAAAACGTTTAAAATACTGCCCATCAAGAAGTTAGAACTGATCCAGCCCACCAATATCACACCAGAAATGATCAATAAAAATCCTAGTCCAGGCACATTTACATAAGGCCTTAAAATACTATCCACATTCTCAAAAAGCCAATATAAAAAGTAAGCGGTTATGGCAATCGGCGCTAAGATCACCAGCCCCTGGATAAAAAAGCCGGCCAGCCTTTTCAGGGGGTTTTTGGAGGGTTTGGGGTCTATTACAGCGCTCATAGCTTGAATTTAAGGCTAAGGTACTATAAATACGATGCCCCTGCCAGGGTAAAAAACCTCGAATTAAACAGAAATATAACATAAGAAACTTTTGTAACCTTAAAAGTTTCCATAGTTTTGCGGCCCCAATTCGAAAAAATGGAACTGCGAGAACGAATATTAAACAAGGCGGAAGAGGTTTTTCTCCGGTACGGCATCCGATCCGTATCTATGGACGACCTGGCTACCCAGTTGGGTATGAGTAAAAAGACGCTTTATCAGGCTTTTACTGAAAAGGATGAATTGATACTGGAGATTGTAAAAATCTACACCGAGCGAAGTCGCAAGGACTGTGAGAGCGTACGAGCTATTTCTAAAGATGCCATCCATGAGAACCTGCTCACCATGCAGCGGGTGATGGAAGACTTAAGTAATATGAATCCGGTGGTGTTATACGATCTACAGAAATTTCATCACAAGGCCTATGAAGCCTTTCTAGACTATAAAAACAATTACCTCTTACAGTTTATTCAAGAAAATCTTGAACGCGGAATACAAGAAAAACTTTTTCGGGATGACTTTGACAAAGAGATCATCAGTCGTTACCGACTGGAATCAATGATGATCCCTTTCAATATCGGACTATTTCCTCCTTCTCAATTCAATTTCGTAAAGACCCATCAACTGATCACGGAAAATTTTATTTACGGACTAGTAACGAAGGAAGGCTTTCAATTATTAGAACACTATAAACAAGAGATACAAAAAACCAATTAATATGATGTGGAAGAACAAGTGTCGTATTTTATTTTTTGTTGCCATCACGTCACTATCCATGAAGGCCAATGCTTCTATGGATACCAGCGCTGTAAAGCAACATGCGTTTACGGCACAACAGGCTGTTGACTATGCTATGAAAAACAATGTGCAAGTTAAAAACGCGCTGTTAGGGATTAAGCTACAGCAAGAAACCAATCGACAGATTACGGCTAATGCTTTTCCGCGTATCAATGGGAGTCTCAGTAATACCATGAACCCCAATATTGCTACGCAGGTAATCCCCAATTTTATTTCACCGGCTACTTACCAAGTGTTAATTGATCAGGGAGTAAAAGATGGTAACGGTAATGCAATTACCATGCCGCAGGATTTTGGTTATGTAGCGGCACAATTTGGTACTAAGTATAGTGCCAACGCTGCCATCAGTCTGAATCAAATTTTATTTGACGGGCAGGTATTCGTTGGATTGCAGGCACGCGATGCCTCTATGGAGTTTGCAGCAAAGAGTGCGGAACTTACTTCGGAGATAATTAAGGCCAATGTGCTAAAAATCTATTATCAGTTAGTGGTGAGTCGCACACAATTGTCTATGCTCGACGCTACTATTGATTTTGTAAAAAAGAATTTAGCGGACACGCGCGTATTGTATGACAATGGCTTTCGTGAAAAATTAGATATTGATCGTGTAAGCGTTCAGCTGGCGAATCTTCAAACAGAGCGCAACAAAGTGGTGAACCTGGTGTCCAATGGATATTACGGGTTGAAAGTATTAATGGGGATGCCCGTGCAAGATGAATTAATCTTAACTGATACCCTCTCTCCGGAAATGATCAAAGAAGGCGTCTTGACAGATCTCGCCTACAACTACGAAGACCGCAAAGAATTTCAAGTGGCCAGCCTCGGTAAAAAATTAGGCGAGTATAATATTCGTCGTTATCGTTTAATCCAGGTTCCTACTTTATCTATGAGTGCACTCTATGCTAAGAACGCGCAACGTAATACCTGGAATTTTTTGAGCAGTTCTCAGCGCTGGTTTACTATCTCGAATATTGGTATTAATATGACGCTACCGATTTTCAACGGCTTCTTCACTCGATCTAAGATTACGCAATCTAAAATTGAATTACAAAGAACGCTCAATGAGATCGAAGGATTGAAGCGTACTATCGACAATGAGGTAGCTGTGGCGGAAAATAATTTTCAGTCTGCCTTGAGCCGTTTGGATGCGCAACAGCAAAATTTAATACTCGCTGAAAAAGTATATCAGCAGACGAAGAAGAAATATGAATTAGGGTTGGCTTCACAGACTGAGATCAATTTGGCTCAAAATGAATTACGATCTGCGCAAACTAATTATACAACAGCTTTGTCCGAAGCTATTATTGCCCGAATTGATTGGCAAAAAGCTACCGGAAAACTATAAACCAAACACCGAAAAAACACTACTATGAATACTTCTCGCATTTGGCTATCTGTAATTGCTCTGGCCCTCTTTATGATGGCTTGTAATAGTGCTGACAAAAAAGCCGAGACGCCCGTTGAGCAAAATGAGATGCTTGTTTCTGTTGATACGCTGCGCGTTGGATCCTTTTCCCATTTTATTGACCTGCAAGCAAAGGTGGAAGCAGAGGATATGGCTTATGTAGCACCTTCTGGGCTGGGAGGTCTCATCAAAGCTATCTATGTAAAGACTGGTCAGCGCGTGAGCAAAGGGCAAACTTTGTTAAAGTTAGATGATGCGGTAGCTCGTCAGCAGTTAAGCGCTGCGCAGCAGCAAACGGGCATGCTAAAGGCGCGATTGGAACAAGCAAAAACTATCTATCAGCGTTATCAAAATCTCTGGGCACAAAATATTGGTGCGGAAATCAGCGTCATTAATGCAAAAGCCGACGTGGATGCTCTTTCTGCACAATTGAATGCAGCACAAGCTCAAGTAGCCATGGCCCAAGAGCAGGTGAATATGTCAAATGTGAAATCAGAGATTAGTGGCATAGTAGATGAGCTAAATGTAAAGGTGGGAGAATTGTATACGGCGCAAACAGCGGCTACTCCCGGCATGGGCATTCGAATTGTCAACAACAGCTCCTTGAAAATTGTAACTGCTATTCCTGAAAATTATGTAGCAAGGGTTAAAAAAGGAAGTGTAATTGAAGTGGTAATTGCTGAATCAGGAAAATCTTCATTTTCTACAAAGCTTGAGGTAGTAGGGGAGTCTATTAATCCTAATACTCGTTCTTTCAATGCGGAAGCAAAAATTCCTAGCGATCCTCTTTACAAGCCTAATCAAACAGCGAATATTAAAATTTTAGACTACAAGGCTGACAGTGTAATCTCAATTCCGCTCAATACCGTTCAGCGTGATGAAACAGGTCGTTATACTTATTTAGCGGAAAGTAATAATGGAAAATTGTTAGCTCGCAAGCGCGTTATAGAAACTGGAGAAGCCTACGGCGGCCAAATTGAAATCAAGAGTGGTTTACGTAGTGGTGATTTGCTGATTACACGTGGTTTTCAAAATGTGTATGACGGACAGATTATCAAGGCTGTTAAATAATCCGATACCCTAAAAAGAATATTATGCAGAAGTTCACGGAAGGCATCGCGAAAAAATTCAAAGAGTTTGGTCCTACCAGCTGGTCCATTGATAATCGTACGGCTATCTATATTGTAGCGATTCTGATCTCTTTGTTTGGTTACTATAAATTTATTAATCTCCCTAAGGAGCAGTTTCCCGATGTAGTAGTGCCTACTATTTCTGTTACTACAGTCTATGTTGGTAATTCTCCCAAGGATATTGAGAACCTCGTTACTCGTCCCATTGAAAAACAATTAAAAGGGATCAGTGGTGCCAAGGTGAATAAGATCACTAGTACTTCACAAACTGACTACTCTTTGATTGTAGTAGAATTTGATACTGATATCAAGAGTGAAGTAGCCAAACAGAAAGTGAAAGATGCGGTGGATAAGGCCGCAAAAGATCTTCCAAATGATTTAACTAGTGAGCCTTCTATTCAGGAGTTTTCGCTGAGTGAAATTCCCATCATGTATGTAAACATTAGTGGAGATTATGATCCTATGAAGCTGAAGGAATATGCCGATAATATTCAGGATCATGTGGAAGAGATGCCTTCTATCACGCGTGCGGAGATTGTAGGGGCTCCTGAACGTGAAATCCAAGTGAATGTAAATCCCTATCGCATGACGGCTGCTAAAGTCAGCTTCATGGATATAGAAAATGCGGTAACTCGTGAGAACATGGATATTACAGGGGGGCAAGTAGAGTCTGGTAATATGAAACGAACGCTGCGCATTAAAGGTCAGTTTAGCACAGCCGCAGATATGGAAAATATTGTTGTGCGTAGTAGCGCTCGAGGGGCTTCTGTTTATCTACGTGATGTAGCGGATATCATTGACACCGTGAAGCAAAAAGAAAGCTATGCACGGTTGAATGGAAAGAACGTAGTAACGCTCAATATTGTGAAACGTGCCGGAGAAAATTTAATTTCTACTGCCGATGGGGTAAAAGAAATCATTTCGGAAATGCAGGATCGTCAGGAATTACCTCGTGATTTGAAAGTAGACTTTACTGGTGATATGAGTAAAGGAACAAAAACCTCTTTCAATGAATTGATCAATACCATCATCATTGGATTTATTCTGGTGTTAGTGATTTTGATGTTTTTTATGGGAGTGACCAATGCTTTCTTTGTAGCCTTGAGTGTTCCGCTCAGTGTGTTTGTTGCCTTCTTATTCTTACCGGTAGCTGATGCGATTGTTGGAGGAAGTGTAACGCTCAACTTTATTGTACTCTTTGCCTTGTTATTCGGATTAGGCATTATCGTGGATGATGCTATTGTGGTGATCGAAAACACTCACCGGATTTTCAATAATGGGAAAGTGCCAATTGTACGCAGTGCAAAAGAAGCCGCAGGAGAAGTGTTTATTCCGGTGCTCGCTGGTACTGCTACCACCTTGGCTCCCTTCGTGCCACTCTTATTTTGGAAAGGGGTAATTGGTAAGTTCATGATCTATTTACCCACGATGCTCATCTTAACGCTGGCTGCCTCGCTCATAGTGGCTTTCATATTCAACCCCGTATTTGCAGTGAGCTTTATGAAACCTGAGGGCCGCGAGTTTAATAAGCCTAAGAATGCCGTATTCCGTCAAAAATGGTTTTGGGTCTCTCTGATCGGAGGGGTGCTTTTACATTTACCTGGTTTCCATGGAACTGCTAATTTCTTATTACTAATGGCAGGGTTGATGGTATTTCATTCCTATATATTGCATGCTGTGATTGATAAATTCCAGCATCAGACGCTTCCTCGTATGATGGAGCGTTATGAAAAATTACTTCGCTGGATATTAGTAGGTACACGACCTGTAAAAACATTCGCTTCTTTGTTTTTATTATTCATCATGTCTATTGTGTTATTGGTGTTGCGTAACAACAAGATGACTTTCTTTCCCTCCGGAGATCCCAATTTTATCTATGTATATGCAAAGCTTCCCGTGGGCACTAATGTAGAGTACACCGATAGTATCACTCGTATACTAGAACAGCGCGTAATTAAAGTATTGGGCGATCAAATGTCCGGCAAAGAAGGAAGTATTGTGGAGAGTGTGATCAGTAATGTGGCGGTGAGTGCTAATAATCCTCGTGACAATAACCGAAGCGTGCAACCAAATTTGGGTCGTATTCAAGTCTCTTTTGTTGAATTTGAAAAGCGTCATGGTAAATCGACAATGCCTTATCTTGAGGGTATTCGCGAGGCGGTGAAAGGAATTCCTGGACTTGATCTTGAAGTTGATCAAGAGTCAGATGGGCCACCCACTGAACCACCGGTGAACATTGAAATTGCCGGTGATGATTTTGATGCTTTGGGAAAAGTAGCTACACAGTTATTACAATACCTCGATAGTAATCGTGTGGAGGGGATACAGAGTTTGAAACCCGACGTCGATCTTAATAATCCAGAAATTACCATCAATGTAGATCGTGCTAAAGCCACGATGGAAGGGGTCAGTACTGCCCAGATCGGCATGGCTATCCGTACGGCACAGTTCGGAAAAGAAATCAGCAAAATCAAAGATGGTGAAGATGAATATAAAATTCAGTTACGGTATAATGAGGAACGTCGTCATAATATAGATGACCTGCTTAACATGCGGTTGATTTTTATGGATATGAATACGATGCAAATTAAGTCGTTGCCGCTTGGCTCCGTGGCTTCTGTAGAGTATACTAACACTGCCGGTGGAATTAAACGTAAAAATGTTCGTCGTACCATCCAACTTCAAAGCAGTGTTGCGGATCCCACATTGGTTACTAAGATCAATGCAGAACTCAAAGAAAAGATTACAAAATTCCAGCAAACTGTTTCTATTCCTACTGATGTAACAATACGACAACAAGGACAAAGTGAGCAGGAACAGGAAACACAAGCCTTCTTGGGAACTGCTCTTATTATGGCGATCGGAATTATCTTCTTGATCCTGGTATTGCAGTTCAATAGTATGAGTAAGCCTTTCATTGTAATCACGGAAATCTTCTTCTCGGTGATCGGCGTATTTTTAGGATATGCGCTCAGCGGTATCACCCTAGCTTCTATCATGGTAGGCGTAGGGATTGTAGGACTGGCGGGTATTGTAATTAAGAACGGTATCCTCTTGATTGAATTCACCGATGAATTGAGAACTCGTGGCTTTAGAACACGTGAAGCCGCTATTCAAGCAGGGAAAATCCGTATCATCCCCGTATTGCTCACAGCCGTAGCCACCATCTTAGGATTGTTGCCCCTGGCAGTAGGATTTAATATTGACTTTGCCGGGCTATTCCAGCATTTGCGTCCGAATATTTTCTTTGGCGGAGAGAGTGTGGTATTCTGGGGACCCTTAAGCTGGACAATCATTTTTGGATTGATGTTCTCTTTTTTCCTCACCTTGATCATGGTGCCGGGTATGTACCTGATCGCCGAGCGTTTGCGTAGACCTATGGAGAAATTCTATGGTACCCGTTACATTGCATTGCTGGGCTTTGCAGGACCCTTCTTCTTCTTATTTGTGGCACTGATGTTTGGGGTTCGACGCCTCCAGGGAAGAAAAGTATGGATGGGTCATCCTGTTAATAAGAGTTGATTAAAATCAAACGGGAAGGAAAGTTAAGAACCATTAAATTCGCAAGACAACTAATACGAGTTATAATGGCCAGGAAACAGGAAGTTTTACAAGATGTAGTTATCAAGTTTGCAGGAGACAGCGGTGATGGTATGCAGTTGACCGGAAGTCAGTTTACCACTAACACCGCGTTGCTGGGGATCGACCTGGCCACCTTTCCTGATTTCCCTGCTGAGATCAGAGCTCCACAGGGAACCGTACCCGGGGTGAGCGGATACCAGCTTCGTTTTTCTTCTGACCGCGTGTTTACACCTGGCGACGCTTGTGACGTATTAGTGGCTATGAATGCAGCTGCCTTAAAGGTGAATCTAAAAGCATTGAAAAAAGGCGGTAAGATCATTGTGAACACCGATGGCTTCGATGCAAAAAATCTGCGGTTGGCTAACTATCCTGAAGGAGTAAATCCTTTGGAAGATGAAAGTTTAGTCAATTACGAGGTGATACGCATGGACGTAACTAAAATGACCCGCGAGGCGCTAAAAGAGGTTACCCTTGGTATGAAAGAAAAAGACCGTGCCAAGAATATGTTCGTGTTAGGATTTTTGTATTGGATGTATGGGCGCGACATGAATACCACCCTAAATTTCATTCGAGAGAAATTTGCGAAGAAGCCTGAGATCATGGATAGTAATATTGCGGTATTACAGGCGGGCTACAACTATGGAGAAACTACCGAAACATTCACTACTACTTATACAGTGGAGCGTGCTAAAATGGAACCTGGTTCTTACCGTTCTATTATGGGAAATCAGGCTCTCTCCTTGGGATTGATTGCCGCCTCTCAAAAAAGTGGCTTACCACTCTTCTTAGGTAGCTATCCCATTACACCTGCTTCTGATATTTTACATGATCTTTCCAAGTATAAAAACTTTGGCGTTCGCACGTTCCAGGCTGAAGATGAAATTGCCGCTATTTCATCGGCTATTGGCGCCTCTTACGGAGGAGCGCTGGGTATCACTACCTCCAGTGGTCCCGGTATTGCCCTCAAAGGAGAAGCCATGGGCTTAGCCGTAATGTTAGAGATTCCGCTGGTGATAATTAATATTCAACGCGGTGGTCCTTCTACAGGATTGCCCACTAAAACCGAACAGAGTGATTTGATGCAGGCCTATTACGGACGTAATGGAGAGTGTCCTATGCCAATTGTTTCTGCCTCAACGCCTGCAGATTGTTTCGATGCGGTGTATGAAGCCGTACGCATTTCTCTGCAGCACATGACGCCGGTTTTATTTTTGAGTGACGGATATATTGCGAACGGAGCAGAGCCTTGGCGTTATCCGCAGTCAAAAGACCTGGCAGAGATTAATGTATCCTTCAAAAAAGAATTAGCAGAGGGCGAAGAAAAGTATCAACCTTATGCGCGCGATGAAAAATTGGCGCGTCCTTGGGCTGTTCCTGGTACTCCCGGTTTAGAACATCGTATTGGAGGATTGGAGAAACAAAACATTACGGGTAACGTAAATTACGAACCCGAGAATCACCAATTGATGGTGAAACTTCGCCAAGAGAAAGTTGATAAGATTGCGGACTATATCCATGATCAAAAACTAGACAGCGGCCCTGAAAAAGGAAAGATTCTGGTACTCGGATGGGGTTCTACTTACGGGGCTATCAAGTCTGCAGTAGCAGAACTACAAGCACAAGGACATGCGGTGAGTCATGCCCATCTTCGCTATATTCGTCCTTTCCCTAAAAACTTAGGTCAGCTCCTGAAAAATTTTGATCAGGTGCTGATTCCTGAAATCAACAATGGACAGTTGGTGAAGATTATTCGTGATGCTTATCTGGTAGATGCAAAAGCCTACAATAAGATCATGGGCGTTCCCATCACCAAAACTGAATTAGTGTTGCACCTGGAAGAAATGCTGGGACGCAAGAACTAAGCCAGCTACAACTAGGCGACTACCAATTAAGCGACCTTCAGCGATTATTCTTTGTGGCGTTGAAAATAACTACATGCGGGCTTTAGTCCGCATGTTTTGCATTGGGGAGTTCTGGCCAAACAAGTATATCGTCCATGCAAAATCAGCCAGTGATGCGCTTTATGGATTAGTTCTTTTGGAAAATTTTTGATCAGCTGTTTTTCTACGGCTAAGGGTGTGTTTGCAGTTTGCGGAACTAATCCTATGCGTCGACTCACTCTAAATACATGCGTATCGACGGCCATATTCGGTTGATTGTCGATCACCGAGGTAATAACGTTGGCGGTCTTTCTTCCCACGCCGGGAAGTTGTACTAATTCTTCTACGGTCATGGGCACTTTGCCCTTGAAGTCGTTCACCAACTTTTGAGCCATCCCCATCAAATGTTTTGTTTTGTTATTGGGATAAGAAATACTTTTTATCAGCGGAAAGAGTTCGTCAAAAGTTGCCTTGGATAATTTTTCTACCGTAGGGTATTGTTCAAAAATAGCCGGCGTAGTCAGGTTGACTCTTTTATCGGTACACTGCGCAGATAAAATGACGGCTACCAATAATTGATAGGGGTTATCATAGAATAATTCCGTTTCTGCATCCGGGGCATGCTGCGTAAAATACTCTGTAACGAAGGCGTATTTTTCTTTGCGGGTCATGCCGCAAAGAAAGCCAAGTTTAACGAACTGTTTCGGGGAGATTTTGAGAAGCGTGGCGAAGGATATTCAATACCACTTCGGTGCGGGGTGATTGTACCAAGCGGTCCAGTCTTTGCTTGGACGTTTTTAGTACCCCTAGTTTTTCACGAAGGGTCCAGTCTGTTTCCAGATCCTGCTCAAAGGCCTGTTTGG
>JBMSWW010000011.1:0-18910 GCA_049425065.1 Chitinophagaceae bacterium | reverse complement strand
CAACGAACTAAGATGCCCGAATTCCTCAACTCTATTTTTGATATTGTAGACATGACCGTAGAAGATTACATTAAACGCGGTTTTGGAAGTTTGATGGTGGGATTTGGTTGCACTGGCGGACAACACCGCAGTGTATATGCCGCCGATGAAATGGCCCGTCACCTGCGAAACAAGTTCAAAGTAAAAGTAGAGTTGAGTCATACCGTACAAGATGCTAAGAACTGGATCAATCTGCCTCCGCAATGATCACTCGTGCTATGATATTTAGTGCCGGCCTCGGCACCCGCTTCAAACCCTGGACGGATAATCATCCCAAAGCCCTCGCGCTAGTGAATGGGAAGAGTTTGTTGCAACGCAACATCGAGTACCTGCAACAGTACGGCATCTTTGAAGTAGTAATCAACGTGCATCACTTTGCCGATCAAATTGAAGAGGCCGTCACTCGCAATCGCGGATGGGGTTCTGAGATTTTTATCAGTGATGAACGAGAAGAACTACTAGATACGGGGGGTGGATTACTAAAAGCGCAACGTTTTTTTCCCGAGGACCAACGTTTTATTACCCTCAATGCCGATATATTAACTGACCTGCATATCGGAAAACTAATTGAGTTTCATGAAAGCCGTCCTCCTATTATTTCTTTTGGCGTTACTGATCGTAAGAGCTCACGTGTATTATTGTTTGACGCGAATGATCGTCTATGTGGCTGGCGCAATATGAATACAGGACAAGAAAAAATCAGTTTGCCCGGGGGGCAGGTTAACATAAATACGGCTAGCGAACAGCCTTCGTCCACCGTCCTAACCCCAAAAGCCTACAGCTGCGTCGTAATCTTTGAACCTTCCATTTTTAACCTCATGCCCGGTTATGGTTTCAGTGGAAAGTTTTCCTTAACCGACGTCTATTTAAAATTAGCAGGCGACTACCCTATTCTTGGCTACGATCATTCCGGCGACCGCTTCGTTGATGTAGGTAAGCCCGATAGTGTGGCGGTAGCAGAGAGGTTGTTTCCCTAAAGAAATCCCAATATTATTTATTGCTGTCTTACGAACTCTCGAATTAATATAAATTGGCTTTCAATTTTCAAAATCAACAGTTATGCATAAAACTTTTGCATTTTTAGTGGCCTCTATACTGAGTGTTTCAGTGATTGCTCAATCTAACTACGACCATCGCGAAGCTTTTCATCCGCAGTTTTATCCATACCCCGGCAACGATTTTCGTAGTGCGAGTGGGGAACCCGGCCCACGTTATTGGCAAAACCGTGCCAACTACGCTATCAACTGTAAGTTGGATACAGCGGATCATTCCCTCAGCGGAGAAGTGATAATCACCTACACAAACAATAGCCCTGACTACTTACGTTTCATCTGGTTGCAACTCGATCAGAATATTTATAAAAAAGATTCTCGGGGTTCGTCCACTACTACCCAAGCAGGTGGTCGTTGGGCCAATGGAGGTTTCACTGATGGTTATGACATCAAAGATCTGCAAGTAGAAACTGCGGGTGTGTATGCAGCTCCTGCCAACACCATCACTACCGATACACGGATGCAGGTATGGTTGAAGAATCCTTTAGCAAAAGGCGCGAGTGTTCGTCTCAAAATGAATTATCAATTCACAATCCCTGAGTACGGTACCGATCGCATGGGACGTTTGAACACCAAGAATGGATGGATCTACGAAGTAGCACAGTGGTTTCCCCGCGTAGCGGTGTATGACGATGTACAGGGATGGAATACGATGCCTTATCTCGGTGCCGGAGAGTTTTATTTAGAATACGGAGACATTGAATATACTGTTACTGCACCTTCTAATTTGATAGTAGTGGGCTCAGGAGAGTTGTTGAATACAAAAGAATGCTATACCGCTGAACAACAAAAAAGATGGGATGCCGCTTCTAAAAGTAATAGCACCGTGATGATTCGTAGCAAAGAGGAAGTACCGCAGGCCACTTCGCGCCCAACAACTGCAATGCTTACATGGAAATTTAAAATCAATAATACACGCGACGCCGCTTTTGCAGCTTCAAAAGCCTTCATTATAGATGCGGCTAAAATTGATTTACCGAGCGGTAAAAAATGCTTATCCATTAGCGCATACCCCGAAGAGAGTATTGGTAAGAATGGCTGGCAGCGCTCCACAGAAATGGTAAAAGGCTCTATTGAGCACTACGCTAAAAAATGGTTTGAGTATCCTTATCCTGCTGCTACCAATGTAGCAGGAATTGTAGGAGGCATGGAATATCCCGGCATTGTTTTTTGTTCTTCCAAAAGCATGGGCGAAGAACTTTGGGGCGTAACCGATCACGAATTTGGTCACACTTGGTTTCCTATGATCGTGGGAAGCAACGAGCGTAAATACGCTTGGATGGACGAAGGTTTTAACACCTTCATCAATGATCTTTCTACTGCGGCCTTCAACAAAGGAGAATTCAAGCCAAGTTTCTTTCCTGATCCGTCTTCACCCTTCATGGTGCGCATGACCTTCGGAGAGAAAATGGATGGACTATACAACACTCCGGATGTAATTCAACAGGAAAATTTAGGCATGACGGCTTATTTAAAACCTAGTCAAATGTTGCACGCACTACGCGATAATGTGCTGGGTGAAGAGCGTTTTGATATGGCCTTCAAAGAATATATAAGACGCTGGGCCTTCAAACATCCTACTCCCTGGGATTTCTTCCACACCATGGAAAATGTAAGTGGAGAAGACCTGGGTTGGTTCTGGAGAGCTTGGGTATTGAATAAATGGAAATTAGATATGGCAGTGCGCGAAGTGAATTATAAAAAAGGAGACGTAGCCAACGGCGTTGAAATCGTGATTGAGAATCTGGAGAAGATGCCCATGCCTGTAAACGTTAGAGTAGTAGAAACCAATGGGGCTGAACATAAACTCTCACTACCTGTTGAAATCTGGCAACGTGGTGCTAAATGGAAATTTGAGGTGCCTACCACTTCAGAGATCAAACAAGTAGTGCTCGATCCTGATAAAAAACTACCCGATTGGGACCGCAGTAATAATACTTGGAAAAAACCGAGCTAAACGCAAATGCATTTTCTCAAGAAACGCGAACTGATTTACTTGCAGTTCGCGTTTTTCTTTTTGCTGGGGCCGATTTTGTTTGTTTGATTCGCTGCAACACTACTTGAAAAAAGCCGCCTCCAAAGAGACGGCTTTCACTAAAGTCATTGAAAAGCGCAGCGCTCGCAACAACTACCTTTATCTTACATGCACTTTCCCCTCAATCAATTTATTACCCGCTGCATCACCCACCACTACATAATAAATTCCTCTGGCTTGATTGCGGAGGTCTACCGGCAGAATCGTATAGGGTCCTGCCACCGCAAACTCGCGCTGGTACACACGGGCTCCTTTGCTATCAAAGATGGCCAGCTGTCGCTTGGTGGCGCTGCTACCCGAATAGTAATAAGACACAGAGAAATTACCATCATTGGGCGACGGGAAGATGTAAAGTTTACTGCTCACATTCGCAGCAATAGTTACTGTGGGCGATAATGCTGAACAGAACAATCCGCTAGGCCATGTTTCGCGAATACCCACCTGATAAGTACCCAGTCCTCGCACATCGGCAACTAGGAATGTGCCGGGATTCGGAGTCATAGCTTGCAAGTTAGAACCCGTGCCATAATACCAAGTAGTAGTAACAACACCCCCTGTACTGGCAACAGAACTTGCGGTGAGCGTAGTAGTTTGTCCAGGCAATAAGGAGCTCAGCGGTGAGGCTGTTAATCCAATGCCGGGTACTACTCGAACCGTGAGTGTAGCAGAAGCCGAAGCAATCGGTGTAGAACAAGTATTGCTCGACACTAAACAGCGATAACGATTGCCGTTCATGACAATGGGCACTCCTGTCGTTGAATAAGTAGCCGCAGTGGCGCCGGCAATGGATGTCCAGTTAGTACCCCCATCGGTGCTCACCTGCCATTGAAAATTAATAGCAGGAACGCTAGTGGCGCTGATACTGAAGCTAGCATCCGTACCTGCGCAGATTTCTACATTAGAGGGCGCAGAAGTAATTACTACTGGCGCATGTACCGTTAAAGAAGCCTCCGTAGAATTGACAGCAGGTGAACAGGTGCCGCTTACTACACAGCGATATTGATTACCGCTCATCGATACAGCCGCACTAGAAACAGTCAGCGTGGAGCTTGTAGCACCTGCATAATTTCCTCCATTAGAAATATTCACAAATCCACTTCCTGTATTTACCTGCCACTGATATTGAACGCCGGTTCCGGTAGCCGATACCGTATACAATACAGTTCCATTCGCACAGATAATCTGTGACTGTGGTTGAGACCCGATAGCGGGCAACGTATTTACCGTAAGCACCGCAGCATTCGTGGTAGCGGGTATTGTACAAACAGCATTAGAAAGTAAACAACGATATTGATAAGTACTCATCGAAGCGCTTGCGGATGAAATACTCAGCACGGCACTAGTGACTCCACTATAAATTCCTCCATTAGAAAGATTGACAAATCCGGCGCCGGTATTCACCTGCCATTGATAAATAACTCCCGTTCCAGTTCCCGCAGTGGTAAAGCTCACAGAGGAACCATCACAGATAGTCTGCGAAGCAGGTTGTGTAACTACCGTTACGGGAGCTACCACATTCAGTAATCCACAACCAGAAGTGAGAGCCGCAGTACAACTGCCATTCACCACACAACGATAAGCGGTATTATCTAATGAAACGCCTGCATTACTGATCGTATACGTAGCCGTAGTGGCTCCAGATATATTTGTCCAAGGGCCATTACAACCATTCATACTTTGCTGCCATTGGTAGGTAAGGTTATTACCAGAAGCTACTACTGAATAACTTACGTCACTACCCGCACAAATTGTTTGCGCCACGGGTTGTTGTGTAATAGCAGCAATGGGATTCACCGTCAATAGCGCAGGGTTAGAATTCGCAGTACCACAGGAGCCGCTCACCACACAACGATACTGATTTCCAGACAATGCAGTACCTGGGGCCGTTATAACATAAGTAGTAGAGGCGGCGCCACTAATAGCTGACCATGTGCTACCGCCATTGGTACTCAACTCCCATTGATAGGAGCTCACTCCTTGCGCTGTAATTGTAAAGCTTGCATCAGTACCCGCACAAACTGTTTGCGCCACGGGTTGTTGTGTAATACTCAAGGCACTCACCACTGTTACCACCGCAGTATTTGAAGTAGCTGTAGTTGGCGTACAAGTTCCCGTTACAACGCAACGATAACGATCCCCATTCATAGCAAGTGTTACACCACTCAAGGTGTACTGTGCAGTATTAGCACCACTGATAGCGGTAAAAGTATTTCCTCCATCAGTACTTTTTTGCCATTGATAGCTTAGCCCTGCCCCACTGGCAGTAACACGGAAAACATTACTTGCTCCCACGCAGAGAGAAACACTGGAAGGAGAACTTACAATGGAAGTTCCACTTGCTACTGTGAGAGTAGCTACATCAGAAGTAGAAGTACTATTACAAATATTAGTAACCACACAGCGATACAGATTGCCCGATAAAGAAATGGTAGTATTTGTAATACTATAGGTGGACGAAGTAGCTCCGCTAATATTAGTGTAGCTAGCACCTCCATCCGTACTTAACTGCCATTGATACGTGCCATCATTTGCCACGGCAACAAAATTTGCTGTGGCGCCTGCACATACCGTTTGTGAAGAAGGTTGTGTAGTAAATGAGGGAGGTGTCCCTCCGCTAATTACAAAACTGATGACACGCGTTTGAGGAATTGCACCAGAAGCAGTTCCGGTAACTGTAATATTATAAGTGCCAGGAGCCAACGTATTAGTCCCATTTAAAACAACGATTGTATTACTTCCTGGAGCCACTGGATTGGTAGTGAAAGACACCGAAGTACCTGCTGGATTTCCCGTAGCACTTAAAGTAACAGGATTCACAAATCCTCCATTAGAAATTACATTGAGGAGGGTACTCATATTCTGTGGGGCAGGACAAGCAGCAGTAATAGCGGTTGGAGTAGAAAAACTAAATCCGCTGGGAGAAGGGACAGAGGCTGTCCAAACACCACGACCATGGCTACCTGCAGCAATTGTTCTATCAGAAGCACGATACTTGAGCATGCTAACTTTTACATTTGGAAAACTAGGATTCGCAACCCAGTTAGTAGAAGATCCATTGAGCAGATCTGTCTCCCACACCCCTGCTTCAGTGGCAATAAAAGCCTTGGTATCGCTATCTGGGTGAAATACTGCCCAACGAACAGGCATATTCGGTAAGTTTCCATCGGAACCCGTCCAGGTTGTTCCTCCATCATTACTCACCCAAATATTCATCACGTTATAGCTTGAAGAAACAACCATCAGATTATTTTCAGTAGAACCAGTGATCACACAGTTTACGTATCCAGTGGAGCCACTTGGGGTAATATTTACCGCAGTGGGCGTTGAGGTATTCGCATTGTCAACACGAATCACTCTTCCATTTCCCGTTCCAAAAAACACACGATTAGCAGTAAAGGGAGATACATACACAGCGGAAACATTTTGCCCAGAAAATTCTGCTACAGAAACTACTTCCGTAGTAGCACCCGCCGCATTGGGAGCGGTTTGTGGATTATCCCAACGCAGATAATTACCAGCTGCATTACAAGCATAAATTTTATTAGCCTCATTATCGTAATCCCAGGGATTAATAAATCGGCCGCTGCTATTATTGATTGTAAAAGAACTCCAGTTGGCTCCCCCGTTAGTACTTCTACGGTAAACATTGTATACATATGAACCAAACTGATAATTCGGTTCATTCTGATCGATGGCTACATACGCGCCATCACCCCCTGTTACCTCTACAGAATTACCTAGTCCGGCAGTAGATAATTTATGAACACCATTATCCTGCGCACCTGCTAATAAATAATTTGATTGTGCATCGGGGTGTATCGCTACAGAATAAAATTGCTTTACGCGTAATCCAGTGTTACGATCTCTAATGGTAGTTCCTTTGTCCGTAGAAAAGTGAATCCCTCCATCGCAAGCAAAAGCCAACTTATTACCCCCGTCCCACCATTGAATGTCATGTTGATCAGCATGTGCATATTGTCCGCCAGTGCCTACCCAGGCAGAGATTCTTGTCCAAGTGGTGCCTCCATTGAGTGTACGCGCTAAGTCAATTCCTCCAATGATGCATTCATTGGGATTGGCAGGATTGATGCGCACCGAAAGATCATACCATCCTTGTGTATTCGCAAAAGGTGATCCACTAACCGTATTGGGAGGGGTGCCTGCAGCGGCCCAATTGTCTCCCCCATCAGTAGATTTATACACCGTAGGCACTTGCCCAGAATTATTAGAAGGAATTGCATAAAGCGTACTACCGCTCACAGCAATCTCAGCCCGTGAAGTGTACGATGGAAAAGGAGTAGTAGCAGCATTCCAGCCTGTTGAAGAAGTTACCGAAGAAGGAATATCTGTATAGCGATACACCTGTGTGGAAGAAATACCAGTCACCATATGTAAGCGGCCGGCGGCACTTGTAGAACTGATTTCAATATCTGAAATACGTGAAGTGGAAAGACCAGAGGGAGTAATATTGGTCCAGCTACTTCCTCCATTTGTTGAACGAAATAATCCGTTTCTAGTAGCTAAGTATACATTCCCTTCGTAATCACATAAAATTTTTGTACCAAACGTGTACGAAGCCGTGCTAGACAAGAAACTCCAGGTATTACCCCCGTCTATACTTTTAAAAACACCCACTCCTTGTACAGCATCCGCATTAAAAAAAGATTCACCAGTACACAGGTACATGATATTTTGAAACCCTTGACGAGGGTCTTGGGTAATGGCTGCAATTGCGAGATTCGACATAAAGTCATTGATCGGCGTCCATACAGCGGGAGATGCGGTGATATCAGTGGTCTTCCAAAGTCCTCCGGAAACAGAACCCACAAATACAGTTTTTTTATTGGGATCCAAAGAATCCACCATAATAGAACGAATTCTACCAGCGGTAATTCCACCATTAGCACGAGTGTTTCCGTTACTAGGTCCCACTGCATCGGCATTAGGTCCTCTCTCTTCCCAAGAGAGTGCTGTTAAACGATTTTGTCTAGCAAAAGCTTTGGATACCTCAGCCGCTTGTTTGGCCTCGAGTAATTTATGCCAAGGGACCACCCCCGTTTGGGGATCACGGGTCATTTCAATTTCATGTTGCGCGGCCTGTTCAGGTCCATCATAAGCAGTGGCCTTCACCTTTTCCAACGGATCCATGTACTGGCAGGAAGAAAGCGCTAAAAAACTAATAGCCACCAACAAAATGGCAGCAAAGCGGGAGGCGAATAATCTCGGCATAGAGAGGAATTAATAGTCGCCGAAATTAAGCAAACGAACTCACAATACTTGGTGAAAATAATCAGGGACAGGCCACAACCATGCTGATCTCCACATTCACAAACTTGGGCAAGGCAGACACCTGGACGGTCTCACGCGCAGGGAAATCAGCACTAAAAAAACTGCCATAGATCTCATTCACCTCCCCAAAACGGTGCATATCGGTCAAAAAGATGGTGGTTTTGATGACAGAAGAAAAATCTGCACCCGCTTCGGTCAAGATAGCTTTGAGGTTTTCCATCACCTGGCGGGTTTCCGTGGACAAATCTTTATTATTTAATTCGCCGGTGGCCGGGTCAATGCAAATTTGTCCAGAGATATATAAAAGTCCATTATAAGCTACCGCTTGGTTATAAGGGCCAATCGGGGCAGGTGCTTTATCGGTTTTGATGATCGTCTTTGACATTGTTTTACTATTTGAGAGACGAATTTAGGTTTATACGCTTTCTTTGCAAAAATTGTCGGGAATGAAAATTGCGATCATCGCCAATCCTACACAACAACAAGTGTTACTGAGCCGTGGGGTTTCAGCAAGCTTGGAATTGGTTTGGCTAGATCAATGGAAGGAGACCTTGCAAGCAGATGTTTGTATCGATTTATTGTTTGAAGAAAACGAGAACCATCGAGCGCTATTAGAAAAATGGCAGCAAGAACATAAAGGGATTGTACTAGTTTCGTCTGTAACGACCACCGCATCTCAATTACCAATTGATTTTATCCGATTCAATGGATGGGATGGTTTTTTAGAAAATGAAATCATAGAACTGGCAGGAGGTACTATCCCACAACGTGCAATGGTAGAGCAAGTACTAAATGGATTACACCGAAAAGCAGAATGGGTACAAGACCAAGTGGGTTTCATTGCACCTCGGGTAATTGCAAATATTATCAATGAAGCCTATTTAGCCTTAGAAGAAAAAGTGAGTGACAAAGCACAGATTGATATTGCCATGCAACTTGGCACTAACTATCCAATGGGACCATTTGCCTGGTCACAAAAAATCGGATTGAAAAAAGTGTACCAGTTATTACTAGCCATGAGCAAAGAGAATAATCGCTATCATCCTGCCTATTTATTAGCCAAAGAAGCCAACGACTGATGGGTCTCATTTTATATATCGATACTGCACTTGAAGTGGCCTCGTTGGCATTAGCACAAAATAACACGCTATTAGCCTTTGCAGAAAATGAGCAACAAAATGACCATGCTTCTTGGATTCATACCGCTATTCAGCAATTATTAAAAGAAGCCAATAAAGCGCCTCAAGAGCTGGATGCAATAGCGGTTGCTATAGGTCCTGGCTCTTACACGGGTTTACGAGTAGGACTCTCTACCGCCAAAGGTCTTTGCTATGCGTTACAAAAGCCACTACTCACGATTCCCACCTTGGAGTTGATTGCTTCAACAATAAAATCACCCAACGACGCCCTCATCGTGCCGATGATCGATGCACGAAGAATGGAAGTTTTTACGGCCACCTATAATAATACTTTGCAAGAATTAACAGCTCCACATGCGCTAATTCTGCACGAAAACAGTTTTTCAGAAGAATTTAAATGCCAACAAGTCTTTTTTTGCGGAAACGGAGTGGCGAAGTTTCAAGCAATTTGTCAATCCCCGAAAGCAAATTTTGAATCGACATCAGCTACCGCTGTGGATATGATTCCGCTGGGAATGAAACGTTTCAGAGAGCAAAACTTTGCAGATCTTGCCTATAGCGACCCCTTATATGTTAAAGAATTTCAAAGTCAGGTTTCTTCCAAGTAATTTTTTAGTCAAATTGACAAGAATCATAAATGTACTTTTAATAATGGGGTAACTTTGCTGTAATCATGAGCAACTACTCCATCATTATCACCGACCCCGCACAGAAAGAAAATAGCCTTAAGCTAGATTTGCTGGAATTGAAAAAAGCCGCTGTGATCCTCAGAGCTCTGAATCACAAATTGCGCCAGCAAATAATCAAAGAAATTGACGAGCAAGGAAAAATTACGGTAACGGATCTTTATATAAAGCTGCGCTTAGAACAATCTGTAGCTTCTCAACACTTGGCCATTCTGCGCAAAGCAGGAATTGTAACTACCTTACGTGAGGGTAAGTACATTTATTATTCGCTAAATATGGCGAGATTGGAAGATATCATGCGCTATACAACACAGTTATTGAATTAATCCTAAGCAGGATCATAAATTGGCCTGTACTCGGGTTGCCAACTATGCCTCCAACGTCGGTGGCTCCATAGGTAATTGGAAGGATCTTCCTGTATTACTCGTTCAACTTCATTTTTGTATAAAAAGGTCAATTGCTCCGGACTATAGTTAGTCGCGTTTTCCGTAATTACTTTTCCGGTTAATTGATAATACCCGCGTTGTTTACGTTTCAATTGCAACATTGCTACCGCTGTACTTTGCTGAATAGCGCCTTTGGCAGGACCCATAAAGAAAGGGGCAGGTCGATTAAAAAAAGGAACCCATAACGCTTTATCCACTCGTCCAGGATTTTGATCAGCGCCCAATACTAAGACAACTGGTTTTAAAAAGATAGCGGATCGTTGAGCGGCAAACTCATCAGCAGAAACAGGAATGCCGCCACCCTTTGAGCGAAATTGAAAATAAATTTTCTCTAACGCAGGAGTTTCAATAGGACGATAGAGAAAATAGGTAGGAATTTTTAATAACGTAGGAAGTACTAAATGAAGATATTCCCAATTAAACTGATGCGCGACCATTAACTGTATCGACTTTCCTTCTGCGGCTAATTCTTGGATAGAAGAAATATCCACCTCGCAATAGTCAGCCACTTTTTTAGGAGATAGCGACAATAACTTGATCGACTCTGCAAAAGTGTCCGTGAAATTACGATAAAAAGAACGAGCAATCGCGCGTCGCTCATTTGCTGTTTTATCTGGGAAAGCAATTTGCAAATTTTGATCCACCAAGGACCTACGATACTTTATTACATAATAAAGAAGTACAAAGACCAGATCCGAGAGCGCATAAAAAAATGCAAAGGGGAGTTTGGATACCAAGAAAAATAAAATGCGCAAGAGCCCGTACATATTACAAAGATAACTCCTGCCGCTTAGAGCACGATATTCTGTACCAGCTCACTCTTACCCGGATAATCAGTGTTGTAATGAAGACCCCGACTTTCTTTACGGAAGCTGGCGCCTTTCACGATCAAATACCCTACGGTTATCATATTACGCAGTTCCAATAATTGAGGACTCAAGGTGCTGCTTTGATAAAGTTGCTCGGTCTCTTCCCACAAAAGATCCAGGCGACGCGATGCGCGTTGTAAACGAATATCATTTCTTACAATTCCCACATAGTCACTCATCACTAATTGTAGTTCTTTCAAACTCTGCGTAATCAGAATCATCTCACGAGGATCACTGGTGCCTTTAGCATTCCAGTGGGGAATTTCATTATTAATAGGAATGGTATCAATAATTTTTGACGCATCAGTAAAACAACGATGCGCAAAGACCATTGCCTCTAACAAAGAATTACTTGCTAAACGATTGGCACCATGCAAGCCGGTGCTGGCGCATTCGCCACAGGCATATAGATGTTGAATAGAGCTTTGTCCCCATTGATTGGTTTTAATACCACCACAACTATAATGCGCCGCAGGAGCTACCGGAATCATTTGTTGAGTAATATCAATGCCAATAGATAAACATTTTTCATAGATCGTGGGAAAATGCGCAATGAATTTTTCTTTATCAAAATGACGACAATCCAGCCACACATGCTCAGTACCGGTGCGCTTCATTTCAGAGTCAATGGCTCTGGCAACAATATCACGAGGGGCTAAGTCTTTGCGTTCATCATAGCGGGCCATAAAAGCTTCTCCGCTGGCATTGCGCAAAATTCCTCCATCACCCCGTACCGCTTCAGTAATCAAGAAAGACTGTCCTTTAATACCAGGCTCATAGAGGGCCGTAGGATGAAACTGAATAAACTCCATATTTTCAATTCTACCCTTAGCACGATAGACCATCGCTACCCCATCTCCCGTAGCAATGGAGGGGTTCGTTGTAGTACGATAGACCTGTCCATTACCGCCGGTTGCTAATACCGTAATACGCGAGAGTATTTTCTCAATGGAATTGGTTTGCAAATTCAATACATACACCCCATAACAATCAATATCCGGCGTAGACTTGGTGATCAAATACCCCATGTGATGTTGTGTAATCAGGTCTACCACAAAGCAATGACTGATCAATTCCACATTGGAATATTGAGCAAGTGCTACTAATAAAGCTCGCTCCATTTCCATTCCTGTAATGTCTTTATGATGTAAGATGCGATGCGCCGAATGCCCTCCTTCAATACCTTTTAAATAATCACCGCCGTCATTTTTATCAAACTGCGCGCCCAACTCAATCAGCTCTTGTACACGTGCAGGACCTTCCTTGATCACAAATTGTACAACCTCTTGATGGCAGAGTCCGTCTCCGGCAATCAGGGTATCATTGATATGCTGTTCGTAGCTATCGGCATTTGTGTCGCTCACTACAGCAACGCCCCCTTGCGCATAGCGGGTGTTTGTTTCTTCGGGCACCGATTTTGTAATCACCTTGATGGTACGGTCAGGATATTGCTGTGCCGCTTTAATAGCAAACGTTAATCCTGCTATTCCCGAACCGATCACTAAAAAATCTGCCTGTTGCATGGTCATCCTGCTAAAATGAAGTATTAAAATAATGAGTGACGGGCTCTTTCTCGCTTGATATAGAGAATGGCACCTAGGGTCAGAAACAATTGTGCCAATCCATAGGTAAGCATGATCACCAAGGGAGCGGCATCAAATGGTGCATAGAATTTATTAAAAGCCAGCGCTGAGTCAGAGGCTACAAACAATATAGCGCCGCCCATAAACCAGCGACCGGCGGCCACAGCAGGCATATAAAGCGTATGTAGTGCCAATAAAAGCATGATGCTAATAATAGCGCCATAAATACTCACCGGGGCCAACATGGAATGTAAAAAAGGATAGAGCCAGGTGATAAGTGTCGCATAATAAATCAGCACCGGCACCACTAGCAATAGGCCGAAGCGAATCTTTTCTTTCTGCATAATGCGATAAAAGAAATAACTATACCCCACCTGGGCCAACAAGAAACTCCCCAGCCCCAATAAAAAAAACTGCGGGTCTTCTCCTTTCATCAATAACAAATCACCTAGCCAAGAAAAAACAACGGCCACTCCAAATACAGTGATAGATCTATTTAAAATCCCATAAGTCTGATGCCAGAAGAAAAAGAAGAGAATGGGTAACAGTAGCGCCTTCGTGAAGCCAGCCAACATAACACTGTCTAGCTGCAATCCAGTTAAATGAATACCCAGCGTCAACAGAAATAAAATTATCCAGTGAAATTTTTTCATACTATGCTTTGTCTATCCAAGCGCCATTTTCTTTGAGCAGATTGATCAGTTCGTCCACCGCCACTTCGCTATCTACATTGCGCTTCACAATTTCTTTGTTCTTGTACAACGTAATTTTTCCGGGACCACTTCCCACGTAGCCAAAGTCTGCATCCGCCATTTCACCGGGACCATTCACAATACAACCCATAATGGCAATCTTAACGCCTTTGAGATGATTCGTTACCGCACGAATACGAGCCGTGGTCTCTTGTAAATCAAATAGGGTTCTTCCGCAGCTGGGACAACTGATATATTCTGTTTTAGAAATACGCGTTCGGGTAGCCTGTAAAATACTGAAGGCCGTATTATTCGTAAACTGATAAATATCTTTTACCGGCAAATAAGTTCTTCCTTTTACCTGTACGTTTTCCATAGACGCATTGGCCGCATAGCCTAAACAAATACCATCCCCAAAACCATCCAAGAAAAGAGCGCCGGTTTCTGTAGCAAAATGAATCAGATGTTCATCAGGGGTATGACCTTGGCTGTCGGCCATCAACACCACCGGATTTTTTATGTCACGCAGTATCAACTCCGCCACCATACGTCGGATAGATTGCATGGCATTCTGATTAGTACTGCTTAAACAAAGTACAACAGTGGGATCATTGGCTAAATGATCTAGATGCGTGTAATCATTGATCGGCGTTTCGTCATTATAGCAATCCACCATCACAAAATTCAATTTGGCATGACGGTGAGTAGCCTGTACATAGCCACTGGCCGCAAAGAGCGGAAAATAAGTAGTGGAGTCAGCTCCTTCCCAAGCATCGGGATACGTAATCACTTTCAACGTACCGGGCAAGGCAAAGTCCAGCAATTGATGTCCGGTAAAAATAAAATCAGCAGCAGCATCGCCGATCGTCCACTTATCTGTACCAGCATCATAATGATAGCCCACACTTTGTAAATGGGCAGAAGTAATTTTTTCTATCTTACTGAGATCAGCAATCACTACCGGCACTTGTTTAGCGCCTATAATATCGACAGCAAAACTTTTTCTTCGTTGATATTCAAAAGGAGAATAGGGAAGCGTAGTATAAGCGGGTAATTGGGTTGAAGCAGGAGCCATATAACGCTTCACCAGATCTCTGCACACGGGTATTTCCAATTCAGGATCTTCGGTAAGAGAAACGCGAATGGTATCTCCAATGCCATCTTCCAATAAAGTGCCGATGCCAATCGCACTTTTAATACGTCCGTCTTCTCCATCACCTGCTTCGGTAACGCCTAAATGCAGGGGATAGCATTCTCCAAACTCTTCAAACATGGTTTTCACCAGCAAACGATAAGCTTGCACCATTACCTGCGGATTACTACTCTTCATGCTGAGCACAATATTGTGAAAGTTCTCATCACGAGCAATACGCAAAAACTCCATTGCACTTTCTACCATTCCATTCGCAGTATCGCCGTAGCGACTCATGATACGGTCACTGAGTGATCCGTGGTTAGTACCAATGCGCATGGCCGTGCCGTGTTCTTTACAAATCCTAACCAGTGGCGTAAAGCGTTCGCGGATGCGTTCTATTTCCTCTGCATATTCTGCATCGGTGTATTCAATTTGTTCAAACTTTTTCTTGTCAACATAATTACCAGGATTCACGCGTACTTTTTCTACAATGCGTGCGGCAATTTCTGCAGCGTTGGGCGTAAAATGTATATCTGCAATCAATGGGGTGTTATACCCGCGTTTCCGCAACTCATCGCGAATGGCTTGTAGATTTTCAGCCTCTTTTTTAGAAGGAGCAGTAATACGCACCAGCTCTGCACCTGCTTCTATACAGCGAATAGTTTGCTCCACTGTGGCCATGGTGTCCATGGTATCGGTAGTGGTCATGGTTTGCACCCGAATGGGATGACCGTTCCCCAATAAAAGATCGCCAATACGAACCTCACGAGTTCGCAGTCTTCTATAGCCAGTTAAGGATTCGCAATAGAATTGCATAATTTATCGGTTTCCTTCAAAGAAATCTTGTGACTTCAAAATATCCTTGAGCATGTTTACCTGCAAGGCTGCAAGATCCACAACGGGATCCTTAGCTTCAACATTCAACACAAAAAAGTAAGGATGATTATTCTCCTCAATCCAACCTATCACCCAGCCAATTTGAGATCCATTTTTTGCGAGCCCCAAGCCAGTTTGATAGCCCAAGCGATACTTGGTATTTTCCTCTACCCTCATTGCACCCTTCACTACTTCTTGATAAGTTTTGAAAAAGGGAAGCTGGTCAAAATAAAGTCTTTTCACCAACCCCAACTGCGCATCGGGAGACACTTTTACTGAGTTATCGAGCCAAAAACTATCTATGGAAGTAGTGATTTTTACTTTCTCTTTATCATTACGAGCGCCATAACCCAAAGAGTCGAGCCAAAACTGCAAGGTGTCTTTAGCAATAGCCGAAGGCACAAAAGTTAAATTCGGCAACGAACTATCACTTCGAATCTTACCAGTCTGTAATCCGATAAGGGCATGTACGATGTTATAAGTTTGAGCAGGCAGGAAGGCACTGTCTCTGAATCGTTCCAGATTATGCAGAGTAAATTGACCGGTTCCATTGTCTAACAAAGCAAAACTTCCTTCTACCTTGTTGTCAGTAAAAAAATACGCAAGACTCTTGTCTTCCTTCACATTATTGAGGGAACAACCAGTTGCTACAAAGGCAGTCAATAGAAAGAATAAAAAAACTCTCATCCCGATTATTAATTTCGGGCAAAGTTAATCCTTCCTACTTTAGGACCTCTAGCTCCTTTCCGATCTTGGTAAAGGCGGAAATGGCTTTATCCAAATGGGCTTGTTCATGGGCAGCGCTCAATTGTACACGAATGCGGGCTTGGCCTTTGGCTACCACCGGATAGAAAAAACCAATTACATAAATACCCTCTTCCAACAAACGAGCGGCCATTTTTTGGGCCAATACCGCATCATAAAGCATGATCGGAACAATCGGATGATCACCTGGCTTAATGTCAAACCCAGCTTCGGTCATGCGGGTACGGAAATAACGAGTATTAAACTCCAATTTATCACGCAGGTCGGTGGTTTCGGTCAGCATATCCAACACCGCAATAGAAGCACCCACTATAGAGGGAGCCAACGTATTACTAAATAAATAGGGGCGAGACTTTTGACGAAGCATCTCGATGATCTCTTTGCGTCCACTGGTAAATCCGCCCAGCGCACCTCCCAAAGCCTTACCCAAGGTGCCAGTAATGATATCGATCTTGCCCATCACCCCTCGATATTCGTGGGTGCCTCGGCCTGTTTTTCCTAAGAAACCAGAAGAGTGACATTCGTCTACCATAATAGCCGCATCATATTTTTCGGCGAGGGCCACAATCTTATCGAGTTGTGCAATGGTTCCGTCCATACTGAAAGAACCATCGGTAATAATGATTCGATTTCTGCAACTAGCTGCTTCTTTTAATTTAGCTTCCAGGTCGTCCATATTGTTATGCTCATAACGGAATCGCTGCGCCTTACATAAACGAACGCCATCAATAATGGAAGCATGATTCAGCGAATCAGAAATCAACGCATCTTCTTCATTGAATAAAGGTTCAAACACGCCTCCGTTTGCATCAAAGGCCGCTGCGTATAAAATCGTGTCCTCCGTGCCCAGAAAGGCAGAGAGTTTACGCTCGAGTTCTTTATGAATATCCTGGGTACCACAGATAAAACGAACACTGCTCATGCCATAACCTCTTTCATCAATGGCCTTGTGTGCCGCGGCAATTACCTTGGGATGAGAAGAAAGACCCAGATAGTTATTCGCACAAAAATTCAGTACGGTTTTACCACCCACCAGAATTTCAGCCCCCTGAGGACTCTCAATAATTCTTTCTGTTTTATATAAACCTGCAGCCTTGATCTCTTCCACTTCTGCAGCAATTCGCTTTACCAAATTTTCATTCATACCAACAATTTGCCGCAAAGATAGGAAGAGCTGCCGTTGATGTATTGGAACAGTTAATAAAGAGTACTTAACAAAATCTTTACGATTACGCTAATAATTTTGTCCCCTCAAAACTATTTTATGAACAAACTGATCGTAGCTGTACTTATCACGTTAACAAGTCCCTTCACCCTGTTGGCCCAACCCAAAAAAGACACCCTGGTAGTGGGCGGCACCACCATTATTACCAAAACAGATTCCGTGAATGGACGGGTAGAAAAAAGAGTAGAGGTGAAGATTAATGGAAAAGAACTCGGCGATATATTAGACAAGGAAATTCAAATTTTCACGGATAAAAATGGTCCTAAAAAACTAGAGAGAGAATTTGGATTCTCCATTGGCGGCGACAAAAAGAAAGAATTAAAAAATATCGAAAACAGCTGGTTCGTGTTGGACCTGGGATTCTCTCAATACAACGATAAAACCAACTATGCACAAACCCTGCAACAAGGAATGACAGACATCGGGGTCAATAAAGACAAACTAAAGCTCAACACCGTTTCTTCTCGCAATGTGAACATCTGGATTCTGTTACAACGCCTCAATCTGTCAAAACATAAATTGAATTTGAAATACGGAGTGGGCTTAGAGTTGAACAACTATTGCTTCGATCAAACGGGCATCAGCTTTCAGAAAAATCCTACGCTAATTTCTTACACGCCCTTCAATGAAGCAAGCAAAGTGAAACTGGCTGCTGATTATGTAACCGTTCCCCTGATGCTGAATTTCAATAGCGATCCTGAAAGAATAATGGCCTACGGCTCTCTGCCGGGGTCAGTGCCGGATTTCTTTACTCCGCTCGTTTCAAAACCAAGAGTAACGGAGATATTCAAAAAATTAAAAGCGATTTTGATCTAGAGCCCTTCAAGTTTTCATGGGTGGGCGAGTTAGGATTTGGCCCCATCAATCTCTACGGAAGCTTTGCCATGAGTAATATGTGGAGCAAAGGCCTGGACATGAAACCTTATAACATTGGCCTACGCATAGGCGGACGACCTGAGGTGAAGAAAAAGAAAAGCAGCGCTAAAAAACAGACCCAGTTTAAGTGGGACGCAATGCTCTAAATAGTGACGCTTTAGTTCGCCGCACCTTATTGAACCCTACCATTTGCTATTTCTTCT